>CBJLVJ010000066.1:0-9188 GCA_966426465.1 uncultured bacterium
GCCTTGAAGCAGGCCGCGGCGTCACCACGCCTGGACGCGTTCGATACTTTGCAGATCGCCCACGTCTACCGCGACCTCGGCTTTGCCGAGGAGGCATACGCCTGGGCCGCACGGGCCTACGCCGCCTGGGGACGCGCGCCCGAAGACGCGGTGATGCAGGTCTACGCGCAGAGCACACTCAGCGACGATCGTTCGCGCGTGCTGGCTCAGCAAGCCGAGGCGGCCATGCGCGCGCGCAAGTTCGGCGAGGCGCATTCGTTGTTCGAGCAGGCGCTCAGCTTCGCGCCAAAGAGCGCGTACCTGGTCGATCGGCTCGGCGCATCGCAGCGCGCCGTCGATAAGTACGGCGGCTAGTGCGCTGGAGCGTTGGCGAAACCGTGGTTGCGGATGACGTAGAACACCGGGTAGCCGAACTTGTCGCGGGCCACGTAGGCAGGCTCGAGGTTCGGGCGGCTTGACAGCGCGTCGAACGTCTGCCGCCACTGGCGGGCTGGCTCACCACCGGGGTCGAGCCAGTTGAGGTTGAAGTTGACGACGTAGCTCACGCCGCGCGGTCCAACTCGATCCAGGATGTATTGGCGACGCTGCTCCTCGTGGCGGCCGTCATCGGCTCGGTCGGGCTGGGAGCCAAGGTCGATCAGGTCGTCCATGCCGTCGGTGCCCAGGTCCGCGTACCAGGCCAACTGTCGGGGAATGCCCGTGAGGATCACATCGCCAGGCTGGAGGTTCGCCTGAAGCCAGGGCTGGGCCTCCACCAGCACCTGCACGCGCAAACCCTGCGGCGTATCCGGATCGGCGTCGCGGTCGGCGACCCGTCCGAGCAAGGGGTGGCTGGACAGGCGCTCGCGCAGCAGCGGCGACCAGAACAGCACCAGCACCAGGCTGGCGAGCACCGCGAGCGCTGCACGCGCCGACCGCGTCGACGGAACCAGCAGCGCCAGCGCACCGGCCGCCGCCCACAAGCCCCCGCCGGCCACCAGCGCGAACAGTGGCACGATCGGCATCAGCGAGCGGAACGTCAGTGCGGCCGCGCTCACCTTCGGGGTGACGGCGATGATCAGGCGCTCGGCGAGCACCGCCAGGACGACGAGTCCGATGAGCGTCAGACCCCAGCCGCCGCGGCGGGAGTTACGCAGGTACAGGTCGGCAGTGCCAACGGCCACCAGCAGCGCGCCAGCCGCAACGGCGACCCACGGATCGCTCTGCTTCAACGAGGCCGTATCGCGCCACGGCGTGACCATCGCCGGAAGCCACACCAGCATGGCCGCGCACCAGCCTGCCACCCACGTGCTCAGGCGGGGCTGGTGCGTCGTGAACGCGACCAGGGCCTGCGCGACCAACCAGGCGTAGCCGATCAGGGTTGCCCAGACGAAGCCCGTGCCGAGCTCGGCCGGACCGACCAGGGTGACGAGCTGGCGCGAATAGTCGGGAAGCACGGGCACGGCGTCGCGGACGCTGCTCAGAATGAGGGGTCCTGCGCCGAACGTCCGCTGAAGCAAGGCATTGCGCGCCAGGTCGCCGGGAGCTCGGGCGAGCAGGACGCCAAAGCCAACGAACGCGACGATCACCAGGCCAGCGGCCAGCGCCGTGTACACGCGCCCGGAGCTGGTAAGCCGACGACTCAGCGGAATTGCACACGCCAGCACCGCGAACGGCGTGAACGTGACCGCGCCGCTTTCCTTCGTCAGCAACAGCAGCCCCAGGCAGACCAATCCGAGCGCTGCGCTGATCGCGGATGGTCGACGGATGAACGCCGCCACCGCGGCCAGATACATCAGCGACAGGAATGTCGCCTGGCTGTCCGTCCAGAAGCGCCAGGCGAGCTCCTGGAATTCCGGCACGGCCATCAGCAGCACGGCTGCCACGAACGAGGCCGATCGCGTCAGACCGATCTGGCGGCCCAGCACGAAGGTCATCGGCACACACAGCGCGTTGAACAAAGCCTGGAGCGTGCGACCCAGCGTCAACGGGTCCCACGGGAACACCAGCGACAGCGCAGCCGATTCGACGGCGACGGAGCGGCCCTCGACGCCCAGGTCTTCGAGCGAGACCGACTGTCCGGCTGACCAGTCACGGGCCAGGTCGCGAGCGTGGACGGCGTACAGGTACTCGTCGGAGGTCGGCTCGCCCGCCAGGCTGTTGGTCGTGTACACGCGGCTGAGCAGCGCGACGGCGGTCAGGGCCAGCACGATCCACGTGTAGCTCACACCCGGATTCAGGCGGCGAACGCGCAGGTCCGGCGCGCTGACAGCACCTGACGAGGCCGCGGAGCGCGAGGCGCGCCGGCCGACGACGACCGGGATGGCCATCAGTGGCTCGGAGTACCGCCCGGATCCACCAGCCCGAGGGGCTGCTCAGGCACGGGCAGCACCGGCAGGCCGGCAAAGTGCATCTCGACGAACGTGGCCGCCGCGAAGGCGGGCAGTCCGAGCGTGTCGCACAGGGCGTGTACACGCTGCGCCACGTCGGCGTACACCGGCGCCAGCGCCAGGACCACCAGGTCGACATCGTGCTGGCTGGCGATCGTGGCCAGATCCTCGGTGGTGCCGAGCACACGCACGCTGTGCAGTGTGCGGTTGCGGGTGGCCGGGTCTGGATCGAGGAAGCCAACGGGCCGATACGCGGCCGGGCGGGCGCGAATGATCGATCGCAGCACCAGCTCGCCCATGTCGCCGGCGCCGACAATCAGCACGTGCGGCTGCCAGCGGCTCTGCAGCCGCGCAAAGGTGTCGTTGAGCGCGGCGAACGACACGCGCGAGCCGATCAACAAGAACGTGAACAGCAGGAAATCGATCACCAGCACGGAGCGAGGGATGATCACGCTGCGCACCACGAGCGGCAGCGCTACGACCAGGATGGTGCTGCCCAGCAACGTCACCCTGGCGAGCGTCATCAGGTCGGCGATGCCCAGATACCGCCACATACCCCGATACGCCTGGAACACCAGCAGCAGCGACATCTTGACGGCGAGCACCAGCGCGAGCGAGGCCGACAACATCACCGGAATCGCCGCGTATGGATCGGGGCCAGGCGCGGCCGGGTTCGGGAAGCCGTAGTGGAGCACGAAGGCGCCCAGATACGCGACGCATACGAGCACGAAGTCGAGCGCGGCCTCGCCCAGCTCGCGTTTGAACAGGATCATGCCGTTGACCACTGGACGGTTGACCAGACTGGCCGATCGTTCGGCGAACTGGACCGGATTGTAGATGCGTACCTGAGCCAGAAACGCCCCGAACAGGACGGCGATGACCAGGTACACGCCGGCAAGCACCAGGCTGAGCCAGACGCCGGCAGCGCGTGCCACCAGCCCCAGGCTGCCAAAGCAGGCGGCCATGAGGTACAGCACCAGCACCGACTGGCGTTCGGTCAGGCCGACGGCAACCAGTCGGTGGCTGAGGTGATCGCGTCCCCCTTGCGACAGCGGGCGACCTTCTAGCGTCCGCACGATTGTGACGAGAGTGGTATCCATGATCGGCAGGCCCATCATGGCCGCCGGCACCAGGAGCACGAAAAAGATGTCCGAGGCCATCTCACGCGTGCCCAGCAGCGTGATGCCGCTCAGGGTGAAGCCGAGATACATGCTGCCGGAATCGCCCATGAAAATCCGGGCGGGGTTGAAGTTGTAGAGCAGAAACCCGAGCGCACCGCCGCCCAGCGCGACACACAGCAGGGCGGTGCTCATGTTGTTGCTCTCGAGGCTGAAGGCGAACAGAGACGCGGCCGCGATCACGGCGGTGCCCGCGGACAGGCCGTCCATGTTGTCCAGGAGATTGAAGGCATTGGTGATGCCCACCACCCACAGGATGGTGATCGGGATTGCCACCACGGCCAGCCAGGGAGTGCCGATCTGAACTCCGCTGAATACCAGCAAGCACGCGGCCAGAATCTGCGCGATCAGCTTGGTGTGCGGACGCAGACGTCTGAAGTCGTCGATCAGCCCCGTCACGAACAGCAGCGTGCCACCGCCAACCAGCCCCGCGACGCGGATATCGCGCGGCCCAAACCACACGATTGCGACCGTGCTGGCGACATAGATAGCCACACCCCCGAGGAGGGGTGTTGGTTGGCGATGCCAGCGATCCTGCCGGGGAATCGCGACCAGACCGTGGGCGCGAGCCCAACGCGCAACAAGCGGCGTCAACCCGGCCGAGATAGCGAGAGCGATACCGAAACACCTCGCTATGTCAAACTGGCCGCCTGTGAACAGCAACGCCACTGAGGTTATCGCTCTTGCTCAGGATCCTAGGGCCGCAAAGTCAGGCCGGTCAAATCCGCGTTCCCTCGAGCGTAACCTGCCAAGCTTGTCTTCGTCCTTGACTACGTAATGAACGCCTTGCCAGAATCGACCGAGCCTCGATCGAGGCAAGGGCCCCTGGCGCATGGTGCGCCGTGGGTGCACGCGGACGCGCGCCACGGCATTAACGGTCCTGTCCGCCACCCGTTACCTCTAGCCAAGGAGCGCATCTGCCAGTGAACGACGCCGCCCTGGAACGCAAGCTACGCACGCGCTCGGCGCGGATCGCCGTGGTTGGACTGGGATACGCGGGACTACCGATGGCGGTGGAGTTCGCTCGCGCTGGCTTTTCGTGCGTCGGACTCGACGTGGACGCGTCTAAAGTCGAACAGGTCACGCGTAGCAGGAGTCCGGTGTCGAACGTGTCCGATGGCGAGGTGGCCGCCCTGCGCGCGGCTCGGCTCCTGGAGGCCAGCACCGATCCACGTGTGCTCGACTCGGCCGACGTGGCGGTGATCTGCGTACCCACGCCGCTGACGCCCACCGGCGGACCAGACTTGAGGTTCGTCGAATCCGCGGCGATCACCATCGGCGAGCACCTGCACGCCGGCATGCTGGTCGTTCTTCAGAGCACGTGTGGTCCGGGCACAACGTCAACGGTGCTGCAGCCGCTGCTCGAGCAGGTCGCCGGACTGCGTGCTGGAGAAGACTTCTTCCTGGTCTTTGCGCCCGAGCGAATCGACCCTGGCAACACACGCTACACGGTCAAGAACACGCCCAAGCTCGTCGGCGGCGCAACACCCGAATCTACCCAGCTGGGCTGCATTCTTTACCAGACGTGCATCGACGAAGTCGTGCCCGTCAGCGCGCCGGAAATTGCTGAGCTCGCCAAGCTGGTCGAAAATACGTTCCGCTTCATCAACATCAGCTTCATCAATGAGATGGCCCTGTTGTGTGACCGTATCGGCGTGAACGTCTGGGAAGTTATCGAGGCGGCCAAGACAAAGCCGTTCGCCTTCATGCCGCACTATCCGAGCCCAGGCGTGGGCGGCCATTGTATCCCCGTCGTGCCGCAATATTTGCAGGCCGCTGCGCGCCAACATGGACTTCTTGGCGAGCTGATCCCGGCGGCAAATCGTATCAATGAAGCGATGCCCAAGCTTGTCGTAGACAAACTGGAGCGAGCGCTAGGCGAGCGATTCGGCAAACGCCTGTTCAACGCGAATATTTTGCTCGTCGGCATAACGTACAAGCCCGACATCGCCGATGTCCGCGAATCGGCCGCATTGCGCGTCTTACAAGAGGCGTTTGCTCGCGGCGCGCGCGTGGCCTATCACGATCCATTCATGCCAGCCGTCACGGTCGGTGACGAAATGGTGAGGTCCGTCGAGCTAGATGCGGCTGAGCTCCAGGTACTGGACGCGGTGGTGCTACTGACGCCGCACACAACTGTCGACTACGACAGCATCATTCGCGCGTCGCGACTGGTGATCGATACACACTCTGGTTTGCAGCCACGCGAAGCGCCGAACGTGGTCAATATCTGGGTGCCAGAGGTGGCCGCGCCCGTCCTGTCCTGAACGCCGGGCAGGCCGTGCGGTTATGGTCTGAAGATCGATGGCGCACGGCAACGGGTCGAGTCCGGGTGCGGGTACCAGCCGGCGGCCGACCCTGCGCAGGGCGGCAAGGCTGATCTGGCGAGCCCTGCGTCGGCACTGCCCTAACTGCGGACGCGGCGGCCTGTTCCCGTCCTGGTTCCGCCTGCGTGAACGCTGCCCGGTGTGCCAGGTGTGGCTGGAGCGCGAGGAGGGCTACTTCGTCGGCGCGATGGCGCTCAACATCGTCATTGGCGAGTTTCTACCGGTCATTGGCGCGGTCGCGGCGATCGTGTTGACCTGGCCGAATCCGCCCTGGCACATCCTGCAAATCGCGGTGCCGCTGGCGATGGGCCTGTGTCCGGTGTTGCTGTTCCCGTTCTCGCGCACGCTGTGGCTGGCGCTCGACTGGACCTTCCGTCCGCCCACGCGCGACAACCGCCTGGACCACCCCCGCCCGGGCCGACTTCACGACGCGGCCTGAGCCAGGCCCTCGGCCAGGAGTGGACCAACGCGCTCGAGCGTGTAGCTGGTCTCGACCGTCTGGCGTCCTGCCGATGCCAGGCGGCGTCGCAGGCCGGCATCGGTGCTCAAGGCCTGGAGCGACTCGCGCCATTCCTCGGGCGAGCCAGCCAGCAACCCGTTCTGGCCGTGACGAACGACGTCACTGGCCAGCCCTACGCGAGCGCTTACCGTCGGCACGCCGAGAGCCAGGTACTGGAGCAGCTTGAACGGGAACTTCGCCTGTTCGAACGGGGTGTCGGCGAGGGGCACGAGTCCGACGTCGAACTGAGCCATTTCTCGGAGGGCGGTGTCGGCGCGCCAGGGTTGGGCCTGCACGTCGAGACCCTTCAGACACACGCTTCGATAGCCGCCAGAGATGACCTTGAGCTTGATCGGGTGACTCTGGGCAAGGTCGCGCAGGACGGGCGCGAGCGAGTGGAGATAGTCCAGTCCGCCGGCGGTGCCGGCCCAGCCGAGCGTCAGCGGCTGGGCGGTGGACGCTTGCCGCTGGATCGCGTCGTACTCGGCCAGATCGACGGCCATCGGTACAACGGACACAGATGTGTTGTGCCGCCGCGCCCACACGGCGATCGGCTCGGTCGCCACGCTGACCCAGCGGGCTCGCGAGACCACCTCGGCCACCTTGTCGAAGCGCCGCAGGCGCTGAAACACGGTGTTCGGTGTGAAGCCCGGGCGCAGGTACGTCGCGTCGTCGGTGTCATAGACCAGTCGGGGATTGCGCCGCATGAGCAGGCGCTCGAGCGTTGGCGGACCGAATGGGAACAGGTCGCGCTGGATCACCACCACGTCGAAGCGATCCGCGCGCAGCACGTCGCGCAGACGGTACGCCAGGAACAACCCGTAGAAGGTCGCCTTGCTGCCGACGCCACCTCGGCTGCGCTCGACCAGGCGCTGGTACGCGCGTTCAGGAACGGGACGACTGGCGAATGGCTCGATCCCGCCGCGGCGCAACAACGGGAAATACTGCAGAACGCGGTGGCGGCTGCTGGCGTTGGTCTCGCCATCCAGCAAGAAGAACAGCGCCTTCACGCCCGCGCGGCGGCCTCCTCGTACACGCGCCAGGTTTGCTCGGCGGCGCGCTGCCAGGTGAAGTGAGCGGCCCGTTCGAAGCCGCGTCGCCGCAAGCTGCCGTCGTCCCGCGCGGCCGTGCGAATGGCGGCCGTCAGCGCCTCTTCGTCGAACGGATCGACCAGCAGTGCCGCGTCACCGAGCACCTCGGGCAGGGCACCGGCCGTCGAAGCGACCACCGGCGTGCCGCACGCCATGGCCTCCAGCGGCGGAATGCCGAAGCCCTCGTACAGCGAGGGATAGGCGAACACGCGCGCGGCGGCATACAGCGCCGGCAGGTCGTCATCGGGGACGTAGCCGGCGAAGCGCGCCCACTCCCAGCCATCGCGAGCCGCCAGGCGAGCGGTGGGATCGCTACCCCAGATATCGCGGCCAACGAACAGCAGGCCGTAGCCGGTGCGCGCCACCGCGCGCAGCAGGCGCGGACCGTTCCGCCAGGGCATCAGCGAGCCAACGCACAGCACGAACGGATGAGGCACACCGTAGCGGCGGGCGACTGCCTCGGCATCGAGCTCCACCGGCCGAAAACGGGCGTGGTCGACTCCGTTGTAGATGACCCGAATGCGATCGGGCGCGACACCGTAGCGCTCGATCAGATCGCGCCGGGTGCGCTCTGAGACGGCGATCACGCGGGCGGCCGCGCGCGCGGCGCGGGACTGCGTCAAGCGCAACTGCCAGCCAACACGCGGCGTAAACCAGCGCGGCTCCACCGCCGCGAACAGGTCGTGGATCGTGACCACCTGCCGGCAAGGAGCAATCAGTGGGAGCGTGCCCGTTGGCGAGTGGAAAACGTCCACACGGTCGCGCGCGAGCGCCGTGGGTAACCCGACGTGTTTCCACAACACCGCCGGCGCGGCAAGCTCGCACAGCGGCACGCCCTGAGGTGGCGCTTCGTCCGCCGACTTCGCGCGGTCGGTGTACACGATCAGGTCGGCGCCGTGTCGAGCGGCGAGCTCGCGTGCCAGGTTGACCGTGTTGTTGACGACGCCCGTGCGTTTGCGCAGCAGGTCGCGCCCGTCAAGTCCGATGCGCGGCACTCACCACCGCCTGGTCGAAGATACGCGTGAGGTCGCCAGCGAGGACGCGCCGGTCGAAACGCGCAACCTGCTCCGGGTCAGCCCTTCGGGACCGATCGTAGAAGGCGCGGCACAGCACAGATGCAATCGCTTCAGGATCACCGGCCGGCGACAGCCAGCCGCCGCCCGTGCGCAGCAGCACGTCGGCCGTAGACGAATCCGGAGGCGCAACGGCCAGCACCGGGCGGCCGACGGCGAGATACTCGAACAGCTTGCCGGGCACCGTGGACTCGGCGCCCGGCGTGGTGTTGGCGACCAGCAGCAGAGCGTCGGCTGCACGCATCGCCTGGATGGTCGATGCGTGGTCGTGCTGACCCACTACGTCAACATGCGTCGCCATGGCGCAGCGACTCAGCTCTGCCGTGGCGCTGGCGTCGAGCGTACCGACCAGGCGCAGGCGGAACTGCTGCGCGAAGTTAACGTCCGCCGACGACACACGCGCGGCGGCCTCGAGGAAGGCCGCCAGGCTGCGACCGTAATAGAGGGCGCCGGCGTGGACCATCGTCCAGCGGCGGTACTCGGGCTGTTGCTCCGCCTCGGCGGGGAACTGGGCCGGGTCGAAGCCATTCGGCACGACCACGAAACGCTCCGGCGACAGATCCGGGTACTGGCCGCGAAACGCATCGGCCATGCGGTCGGTCACCAGCACGACCCGATCGGCGGAGCGCAACGCGATGGCCTCGAGACGCC
>CBJLVJ010000067.1:0-9159 GCA_966426465.1 uncultured bacterium
CTTCCAGCCACCGGACCAGGTCTTGCCGACCGCGTTCTGAGGCCGCGGCCGCCTTTACCCGGATAGAAAAACGCCTGCTGGGGGGGAGCAGCACGGCGCCAGGGCTGCCAGCGCCGGCGCCGCGGCGTGGTGGGCGTCCGCCGCGCGATCGGGGAGACTGACCGGGTGGTTGAAGCAGGTTGTTTACGACCCTGGGCCGATCAAAGGGCGCGACGTGGACCCCAATCCCCGCTGCCGTTGCCAGAGTGGTGGCATGTTCCCCCTGGCGCACCGCTGGGGGCCGTACATCGTCAGATTGCCGAGCGGTGAGGTGTGCCCGTGCCCGGCGTACCAGTCGCCCTGGCCGAACTCCCCGCCCCCGACCCGTTGGCGGGCAGTTCGGGTAGTAGAGGACGGCGGGCAAGGCCGTCGAAGGCGAGGAGTGGGAGCGAGGGAACCCTTGGCGGCCGACCTGCCTATGCCGAGGGTGCCTGCTCCAACGGCAGCGTGAGCCTGAAGCGCGCCCCTGCACCAGGCATGGACTCAGCCGTGAGCGTCCCGCCGTGCGCGGTCGCGATCCCGTGGGCCAGGTACAACCCCAGCCCAAGCCCCGCGTTTGTGCCGCCTGCCGCAAAGCGCGTGAACAGGCGGGGCAGCACGTCCGGGGGGATGCCCGGCCCCTCGTCGCTGATGGTGATCGTCGCCATGTTCTGGTCGGTCTGGCGGATGGCCCCGACCTCGATCCGCACCGGCACTCCTGTCGGAGAATGCTTGGTCGCGTTCGCCAGCAGGTTCTCCAGCGCCTGGCGCACGCGGTCCGGATCGACTTCCGTGCACAGCTCGTCCACACTCGCGTGCACCACCACCGCGGTGGCCGGAGTGCTGAAGCGCGCGGCGGCGTCCCGGGCCAGCTCGACGAGGTTGGTGGGCACGCGGCTGAGCGTGAACAAGCCCTGCTCCAGCCGCGCGACATCCAACAGGTCGCCGATCAGGCGCTGCAGTCGCGCAAGCCCGGCCAGCGCGGTCTGCGTGTCCTGGGCATAGCGCTCCTGTCCCTCCCGTACGGCCCGTCGCTCCAGCAGCTGCAGGCGGCTACGGATCGGCGTGATGTGGTTGCGGAGGTCGTGCGCCAGCACCGTCACGAGTTCCTCCGCGGCTGCCTGCCGGCCCTGCTCGGCCGCCTGCCGGGCGATCTGCTCGACGAGTTCGGCCCGGTGGGCGACCAAGCCGACCCAGCGGGTTGCCGCTTCCAACAGGTGCAGGTCCTCGTCCGTGAAGGCGTCCTCCCGTGCATCACTCACCAGCAGCACCCCGCGCCGTTCGCCGCCCACCTCTAAGGCGACACACATCATCGAACGCACCCCCAGGCCCTCCGTGAAGCCCCGCCGCACCAGCGGCTCCTGATCGGCCTGGCCGGTGCGGAACGGCGTACCCGTGCGATACACCTCGATGAGCCGTCCGCCATCGGCGAGCGGGAGCCGATCGAGGCCGAGCTGCTGCTCCCTGCGCGACATTGGGCTGTCGTTCATGCCGACGACGCGCAGCACCTCGGTCGTGGGATCGCGCAGCCAGGCATCCACTTTCTCGGCGCGCAGCGCCTCGCCCACGAGATCGGCCACATGGTCGAGCGCGCTGCCCAGTTCGGTGGCTGGGATCTGCAGCAGGCGTTCCAGCGTCCACAGCAGCCGTTCGGGACCGTCGCTTGGCTTGTCGGTTTCCGTCACGTCGGGATAGAGGTTCTGTGGTGCGCAGAGAATGTACCAACTGCCCAGGCGCGCGTCGCTTTGCTGGCATACGCACTCAGCACTCAGCGGCTTGCCGTGTGCTGCGAACGCCATGGCAGCCATCACCTACGCCCATCGTGGCTAATGCCCGGTCCGTGGGACTTTGGGTTGGGTTGCTCGGGCTGGCGCTGGTCATCGCTCTTGCGGCCTGACCGACGGCGCGTACCGGCCACGCTCCCCGCCCCCGGAACACGTCAGCGGCAGCACCGGGTAGCAGCGGTCGGCGGTCACCCGACGGGCGCGAGCGTAGGGAGCGAGCCGTCTAGCCACGCCAGGACTGCGACGTACGGACATGGATCCGGGTGGATTAGGATCTGCAAGGCGGAACATCAAATCGAGCGTCTCTTGGGCCGTACTGTCTCGACGTTCTTTTCTCGCTCCGATGTAGATAAAGCGGTTACGGAGTATGAGGCGGTTCCGTGAACAATTGCGTGTTGCGGATATTGGGGTGCTGCCGCTTCCAGCAGTTGCACGGGATGTGTCGATCCTCTTGCGGCGCGAGTTAGCGAAGCGCAAACTTCTCAACGACCGAGGTCGCGGAATGCGCGACGCCCTCATCTGGGAATCGGTACCTGAGCTCTGCCGGGGCGGCAATCGGCCAATTTGCGCTCATAACGCCAAACGCCAACGATTTCGCGGATGCTTCAGGTGAGCTACTGCACGACCACTTGCTCGAAGAGCGGCTCGATCCGTTCGCGGCCGGTGTTGAACGGGCTGCACCACATCTACGACGCGCCGCCTGAACACGGCCCAGGATTTGCCGCCAACAACGCCAGGGCGCCCCACGGCCGCGACTGCGCTACAGCCAGCGCGTCGCCGAGCACGTCGAGCACGAGGACAGCTGAGCCGTACGCGCCGGAGGCCTGCGGCCCGCCGCATCAGCACGAGCCCGCCCAGCGTCGCGGCGCCGATCCGGCATCGTCGGTGGTCACTGACCGACCGGCGCGGGTGATACCCTCGGCGCGTGAGAGTGATAGCAGCTCTGCTGGGTGCGCTCGCGGTGGTCGCCGTCGCCTGCGGCCCGGTGGTTCCAGCCGCGACCCCGACCAGTCCGGCGCCGCGCCAGGAACTCACTGTCGGCGTCGCCGGTGACACGCAGCGGACCGACATCCGCGCCGACCTCGGCATGTATCCGGTCCACGCGCAGGTCTACGACACTCTCGTGCGCATGGACGACCAGTTCCAACCCCAGCCGGAGCTGGCCGAGCGGTGGGAATATCGCGGTCAGAACACGTGGCGCTTCACGCTGCGGCAGGGCGTCAGGTTCCACGACGGCCAGCCCTTCAACGCCGACACTCTGAAGGCCACCTTCGATCGCGTCGCCCAGTGGCCCGGTGGTGGCTCGATCCTGGTGGGGCCCGACGCGGTCAAAAAGGTAGACGACCACACCGTCGACATCACCACCAGCAGGCCCAACCTGAGGATGCCGGAGCAGCTGACGCATCCGACCTATGGCGTCATCGCCCCGGGCAGCGATCCCGCGACGAAGCCGGTCGGCACCGGCCCGTTCAGATTCGTCGAGTACGTCAAGAATCAACGCGTGGTGGTCGAGCGTAATCCGGACTACTGGGGCCAAAAAGCGCAGGTGCAACGCATCACGTTCCGCTTCCTGCCCGATGACAACAGCCGTGTCCTGGCGCTCCGAGCCGGCGAGATCGACCTCGCGGCGGATGTCCCGCGTGAGGCCGCCAGAGACCTGGCGAGCGCGCCCGGTATCAAGGTGATCACCTCCGGGGTGGGCTCGTACGAGGCGCTGTACGTCAACATCCATGGTGATCCGCCGTACGACCTCGGCCAGGAACGGGCGGTCCGTCAGGCCGTGGCGCTGGGGGTTGACCGGCAAACGATCGTGCAGAGCGTCTGGCAGGGCAACGCCGAAGTCAGTCAGACACTGGTGCCCGCGGCGGTGCTCGGCAGCTACGCTTCTCAGGTCCAGGGACAGGTCTTCGATCCCGCCGCGGCGCGACGAGCGCTCGACGAGGCCGGCTGGCAGGTCGGGGGTGACGGCATCCGAAGCCGGAATGGTCGTCAGCTCCACCTGACGCTGGTGGCCGGCTTCCCCTCGGCCGAGGTCCATCGGCCGATGCCCGAGGCGCTGCAAGCGCAACTCAAGGCCGTCGGCATCGATCTGGCGATCGTCACCACGCCTGATAACGCGACGTACACCGCGCGCTTGAAGTCGGGCGAGGGTGATCTCTGGGCCGAGATCGGCTCGCAAAACCAGGCCGACCCGTGCTTCCTGTGCTTCCTGTTCACCAATCAGCCCGGTGGCTCGTCAGATTATGGACGGCTGTTCGCCCCCGGCGAGGCGTTCGACCAGGCCTACCTGGCGGCACGCGCGGCGCAGACGACCGACGAGGCGGCCCGCTCCGCGGCCCAGGCCATGCACGTGGTCATCGACCAGGAGCTGTCAGTCATCCCCATCGCGGGCATCTACCGCATCTGGGGCACGCGCGACAGCGTCCAGGGCTTCAAGGCCCATCCCTCGTCCACGAACCAGGACTTCACCGCGATCGGCCTGGGCCGCTGACCCATGACAACCCTCGTCCGAACTGCACGCTGAACCTGCAGCACCGAGCAGACGGTGCTGGGCCACGTGATGGCCCAACTCCTCGAGCAGAGCGCCGGGATCCACGCCCGCGTCGGACTGGCCGGACACGAGCCAAACCACGCCGCCCTGCTCGCCGGCGACCTTGACCTGTACGCCGATTATCTCGGGACGGCATTGCGCCGTTACCTTGGGCTGCAGCCGCGGCGGACCGCCGCGGCAACCTACCGCGCGGTCCGCGATGCCGCCCGTCGGCGCTGGCAGATCGAGTGGCTGCCGGCCTTCGGGTTCAACAACACCTACGCGGTGATCGTGCCGGCCGTACTCGCCCAGAGGCTGCGGCTCACACGGGTCAGCGATCTTCTGGCGCACGCACCCCACCTGCGCCTGGGCGCGACGGCGGAGTTTCTCGCGCCGGGGTCGAAGGTGACCTTCGCGCCGGGCGGATACGCCGGCCTGTGCGAGGCGTACGGCGTCCGGTTCGGGGATCTGGTCCCGCTCCCCCGTACCTACGGCGCGACCTTCGACGCGCTCGGTGCCGGGCAGGTCGAGGCGATTGTCGATTTCCCCGTCAACCCGCGCATGGTTTCATTCGGGCTGGTCGAGCTGCGCGACGATCGGCGATTCTTCGCCCCCTATTTCGCCGCGCCGGTCGTCAGCGGCGCGTTCCTTGCCGCACACCCGACGGCCAGGGCAGCGCTGGAACGACTCGCGGGTCATATCGACAACCAGCGCGCCGCGCGCATGAATCACGCCGTCGAAGCGCAGGGCCGAGCCCCGCGGGAGGTCGCGGCCGAGCTCGTGCAGGAGCTCACCGCCGGGTCGCCGCGCGCGGGTCGAGCCCGTCCCGCAAGCCGTCGCCCAGCAAGTTGAACGCGATCACGACCAGGCTGATGGCCAGCCCGGGATAGAGCATCAGCTGCGGCGCGTTGAACAGGAACGCTCGCCCGTCGTTGAGCATCGCCCCCCACTCGGGCGTGGGCGGCTGGGCGCCCAGACCCAGGAAGCTCAGGCCGGAGATAGCCAGAATGACACCGCCCATCTCGAGCGACGCGAGCACGATGACGGGCGGCAACACGTTCGGCAGCACGTGGCGCACGATGATGCGACTGTCGCGGGCCCCCAGGCAGCGCGCGGCCTCCACGAACTGTCGCTCGCGCACCGACAGGACGAGCCCACGCACGAAGCGCGCGTAGCTGACCCACCACACGCTCACCAGCCCGAGCATGACGTTGACGATGCCCGGGCCCAGGGTCCCGGCGATGGCCAACGCGAGCACCAGGCTCGGGAACGCCAGCAGCACGTCGACCACGAGCACCACGAGGTCGTCCAGCGGGCCACCGTAGTAGCCGGCGAGCGCCCCGACGGCCACGCCGATGGTCATGATCAGCAGCGTCGCCAGCACGGCGGTGCCGAGCGACCAGCGCGACCCGAACAGCAGTCGGCTCAGCAGGTCGCGGCCCAGATTGTCTGTTCCCAGCGGGTGTTGCAGGCTGGGCAGCAACAGCCGGCGCGTGGGATCCTGCACGGCAGGGTCGTATGGCGTCAGCACCGGAGCCGCCAGAGCGGCCGAGACGAACGCTACCAGCAGCACCAACCCGATCAGGGCCAGCCGGTCCCGGGTAAACCGGGCGACCAGGCCATGGCCCGCCGGGAGCGCGGCGCGTGCCACGGGCGAGACCGCCACCGAAGGGGCTGCCGCGAGGGCGCGCTCAGCCTGCGCCACGCCGACCTGCACCGGTCCCGCCGAGTCGCACGCGCGGGTCCAGCCACACGTAGGAGACGTCCACCAGCAGATTGAGCAGCACGAAGACGGTGCCCATGAACAGCACGAAGCCCTGGATCGTCGGGTAGTCGCGGTCGTAGATCGAGTCGACAACGTACTTGCCGATGCCCGGCCAGGCGAAGACCGTCTCGACGATCACCGTCCCGCCGAGCAGATGCCCGAAGCGAATACCGGTGACGGTGGTGATCGGCACGAGCGCGTTGCGCAGCGCGTGCCGCACGATCGTCGAGCGCTCGGCCAGGCCCTTGGCGCGCGCGGTGCGCACGAACTCCTCCTCGAGCACCTCCAGCACGCTCGCGCGCGTGAGCCGCGTCAGGCTCGCGGCCGCGCCGAGTCCGAGCGTCAGGGCCGGCAGCACCAGGTTCTGCGGCGTGCCGTACCCCGCCACCGGCAGGAGCCTGAGCGTCACGGCGAACACGATCACCAGGACGTAGCCGAGCCAGAAACTGGGCATCGACGCGCCGACAAGCGCGACCAGCCGGGAACCATGGTCGAGCGCCCGACCCCGTCGGACCGCCGACAGGGTGCCCAGGGGGATGGCTACCAGCACGCACAGCAGCAACGCCGCGAGCGCGACCTGGACGGTCGCCACGAAATGCGTGCCCAGCGCGGGCAAGACCTGCTCGCCGGTGCGATACGAGGTGCCCAGGTCCCCCTGAACGGCGTGGATCAGCCAGCGCCCATAGCGCACCGGGAACGGGTCGTTCAGACCAAGCTGCTGGCGTAGCGCCTGGACGGCTTCGTCGGACGGGACCTCGCCTGTCTGGCGCTGGAGGACGATCCTGGCCGGGTCACCCGGTGCGAGGTTGGCCAGGCCGAAGGCCAGCAGCGAGATGCCCAGCCAGACCGGCACCAGGTAGCCAACCCGGCGGAGGAGGTAGCGGGCCACGCGCCACTACTTCGACAGCGAGACCGTGTTCCATGACTGGTTGGTCTGTGACGGATGAGGTGCGAAGCCCTGGACGGCATCCTTCATCCCATACAGCCGGAACAGGCCAGCCACCGGAATCACGATCGCCTCCTGATCGATCAGGATCTGCATGGCCTCGGCCGCCTTGCGCTGGGTGGTGGTCCGGTCTGTCGCCGAGGAGCCTTCTTCGATGACCTGGTCGAACCGCACCCCGGGCGCGAAGTACAGCATGTTCTTGCTGGTGGCCTTGCCATAGAAACGCAGGGCGGGCAGGAAAATCGGGTTGGCGTCGTTCTGGTTCGGCCCTTCCAGGTCGATGTCGAACTCACCCGCATCCAGGAGCTTGCTGTAGGAGGCCTGGTCCGGCGTCTTGACGATCTTGAGCTCGATCCCGACCTGCCCGAGCTGTGATTGCAGGAACTCCAGGGTCTGGTTGTCCCATTCCACCCAGCCAATAAGCGTCACCGACAATCGCTGGCCATCTTTGGCGCGAATCCCGTCGCTGGCCCTGGTCCAGCCGGCGCCGTCGAGGAGCTGGTTGGCCCTGTTCGGGTCGTAGCCGAAGCCGTTGACGTCGGTCGCGAACTGGCCCAGCACATCCGGCGGCCCCATCGTCTTCACCACCGCGGCATTGCCCTCCCAGACTCTGTCCACCATCGTCTGGCGGTCGAGCGCGTAGCCGATGGCCTGCCGCACGGCGCGGTCCTGGAGCAGCACGTAGGGCGCGTGCCCGTGGATGTTCAGGTACATCAGCATCGTCCGCCCGACCGGTGCGTCCGCGACGTTGAAGCCCGGTCGGCTCTTCAAGGCGGAGACCTGCTCGCGCGGCAGATCCATCAGCAGGTCCACCTCCCCGGCCTGGAGCGCCAACAGGCGCGTGTTGGCGTCTGGATAGAACCGGAACGTGAGCTGGTCCAGTCGGGCCTTGTCGCCCCAGTAGTCGGGATTCCGCTGCACGACCAGCTGCTGGCCCTTCTCATACTGGACGAACCTGAACGGGCCGGTGCACATCGGCTGCTGGGCGAGATCGGTCCCGTTCTTGAGGATGGCGTAGGTGGGGTGAAGGATCTGCTCGATCAGACGGAGGTTGGGCTGCGTTGGGGTCACCTCCACGGTGCGCGGATCGACCACCCGCGTGGAGTCCACGCCGATGAAGCTATAGCCTTGCTGGCCTTGCGCTATGCGGTCGAGCGACCACTTCACGTCGTCGGCCGTCATCGGGCTGCCGTCCCAGAACTTCACGTTGTCGCGCAGGTGGAAGCGCCAGGTGTTGGCGCCGACGAGCTCCCAGCTCGTCGCCAGCAGCGGCTGCGGGGAGAACTCCTCCCCGAGATGGACCAGCGTCTCGCACATGTTGACGTTGATCGGGTAATTGCCCAGCCGAGACTTCAGCGGCTCGTATTCGATCTGGAACTGGTCGTCTGGCGCACCGACCACCAGCTCATGGCGAGTCGCGGCCTGGGGCATGCCGGCCGGTGCGGCCGCCGGCGTCGGGGCAGGCGGCGCCGCCGGCGCACAGGCGGACAGCAGCAGCAGCAGCGTCGACCAGACCCGAATGCGCAGCATGACCCACCTCCGTTGCGGTCCGCGGCTCTGCCCGCGTGACCTGAGGCTACACCGCCGGGTGCCGTGCGGTCGCGACGGCAGAGGATAGCCGCGCCGCGAGCGAAGCGATCGCCCGTACTCCGGGAGAGGCGGGCGCCGTCTCGACAGGCGAGCGGCCCTGGCGGTTAGCCTCGATGATGGCCGGGTCTTCAGGAACCGTCGCCAGCTCTCGATCCAGCAGCGCGGCGCGGATCAGCTCGAGGTCACGCGGATGGCGGACCCGGTTCGCCGCCACCAGGATCGGCGCGAGATCGGCCGCGTTGCGCACGTTGTTAGCGACCAGATGCGTGCCCACGCCCGCGCGGACCAATCGGCGAGCGGGCAGCACGGCTTTGGCCGACGGATCGACCCGGTGCGGCAGTTGCCGAGCTCCAGGAATCTGATCCCGTCCGGGCCCGTCGCCGAGTAGCGATCGACCAGGGCGGCGGGTCGAGCGCCGCGTTTCACCTGCCACCACCCCTTGCCCTCGACGCGCTCGGCGTGCCCACCCGGCAGCCGTGCCTGCGCCGCATCAAGACCTAGCGAAGGCCCCAGGCCGGGCATGGTG
>CBJLVJ010000068.1:0-9125 GCA_966426465.1 uncultured bacterium
ACGGGCCGCGTGCTCAGCAAGGACCAGATCACCGAGCACGTCTGGGGCTACGACAGTCAGGCCACCTCCAATGTCGTCGAGATCTATATTCATTATTTGCGCGACAAGGTCGACCGCGGCTTTGCCAGGCCACTGATCCGAACCGTGCGCGGCGTGGGTTACACCATCAAGGGCTGAGAGACACAGGTCGTGCAGAGGCTGTTCGCGCGCATCCGCTGGCGGTTGGTTGGCTGGAACATTCTGATTCTCGGCCTGATCCTGGTGCTGCTGGGCGCCAGTGTGTACGTGGCGCTCGCGCGCAGTCTGCTGAGCGAAGTCGACCGCAACCTGGTCAGCCGCAGTGAGCAGGCGATCCCGGTCCTGTTTCTCCCCAGGCGGGGCGAAGAGCGAGGGCCGGGGCCGGGGGTGCCCCGCCCGGGCGTCGAGGGCTACAGCGGTGGCGTGTTCTTCCTGGCGCTGGGACCCGACGGCACGGTCCTGAGCAATCCACAGCAGGTCTCGACCACCGATCTACCGTGGCCGCAGACGCGCGAGCCCACCTTCGCCACCATCCAGCTCGGCGACGGCGATAACGCGCGCGTCGTCCTGCGTCGCATGCCGGACGGTGGTTTGCTGGTGACCGGGCAGAGCCTGGAGCCCGAGCAGACTGCGCTGCACACCCTGCTCCTGGTGCTCGTCGGCGGCGGCGGACTGGGCCTGCTGCTGTCGCTCGCGGCTGCCTGGTTCCTGTCGGGTCGCGCGTTGATTCCGATCCAACAGGCGTTCCAGCGGCAGCAGGAGTTCGTGGCCGACGCATCGCACGAGCTGCGCACGCCATTGACCGTGCTGCGGTCGGCAACGGACCTGATGAACGCGCACCGCGACGAGCCGCTGGAGTGTAATGGGGAGCTGTTCGACGACGTGCGCGCCGAGATCGCTCGCATGGAGCGCCTGGCGCAGGACCTCCTGACGCTGGCTCGGTCTGATGCTAGCGGACTGGAGCTGATGACCGCGCCGGTCGAGATGGCCGACATCGCCGCCGAGGTCGTGCGCCGCACGACTCCGATGGCCCAGAACGAGGGGGTGGAGCTCGCACTTCAGGCAGACTCGCACCCGGCCACGGTGGAGGCCGATCCCGATCGGTTGCAGCAGGTGCTGCTGATCTTGATCGACAATTCGATCAAGCACACGCCCCGCGAGGGCAAGTTCGAGGTGCGCGTGCGTCGGCACGGCCAGGCCGCGCAGATTGAGGTGGCGGATACGGGCAGCGGCATCGCGCCGGAGCATTTGCCGCGCATCTTCGACCGCTTCTACCGCGCTGACAAGGCGCGCGCCCGCGCCCGCGGGGGCACCGGTCTTGGCCTGGCCATTGCCAAGATGCTGGTCGAAGCGCACGGTGGCGAGCTGCAGCTGACCAGCACGCTCGGGGTTGGTACACAGGTGACACTGACATTGCCGACGATCGCGCAGCGGCCCGCCACGCTGGGCGGACGCCTGGGTGAGCTGGCGGCGCACCTGCCCCACCCGGCGTCTCGCCAGTAGACGCCGGTTTCGTGGAGCTTTTGCGCGCTCTGGATGCGTACCGCCCGCAATCGGCTGAGGAATCGCGTCACATTGCGCTGATTCGTGAGCTGGCTGAATCCGGTGACGCCTGGAGTCGTTCGCTTCCCGTGCACGTGACCGGATCGGCGGTGGTGGTCCATCCGCCAAGCGCACGCGTGCTGCTGCGGTGGCACGACCGCATGCAGGGATGGCTGCAGGTGGGAGGCCACGCCGATCCGGGCGAGGTCGACCCCTACGCCGTTGCTCTGCGCGAGGCACGCGAGGAAACCGGCCTGGAGGACCTGGTGCCGTGGCCTTCGGCCGATGAGCCGCGGATCGTTCAGGTCGCCATCGTGCCGGTGCCGGCCGGCAAGGGCGAGCCGGCACATCACCACGCGGATATCCGCTACGCGCTGTCAACGGCCGTGCCCGAGCGCATCAGAGCCGAGTCCGCTACCGCCCGGCTGGCCTGGCTTTCGATCGACGAGGCCCTTGGTCTGGTTGGCCAGGACAACCTGCGGACCTGCCTCGGCAGAATCGAGGCTTTGCTCGCCCGGCGCTCGCGATGAACTGGATGTCGCCGCAGCGCTAGACATTTTCTCAACCGGGTCTCGACCGCGGCACAGATGAGCGGGCAAGCCAGTACTCGTACCGTCCGCGCGCCGTGTTCTTTGTGCGCATGCGGACTCGTGGGGTGGTGTCGATACTGGCGGTGGTCGCCCTGCTGCTGTATGTTGCGTCGAGTTCGGGCTCGATGCCGATACGGGAGTCATCCGCACGAGGGGACGCGGTCCAGGTCGGGCTGACGTTCAGTCCGCGCGAGGCAACCTACCGCAACCTGCCCTGGCAGGAAACGTTCAAGGCGGCGCTGGATGCTTCGCCCGCGCTGATGCGCGTCGGCGTGTACTGGAACGAGGTTGAGGCGACCGCCGGGGTCTACGATTTCTCCACGGTGGACTGGCTGCTGGACCAGGCCAGCCTGCGACACCAGCGCGTCCTGCTGACCGTCGGCATGAAAGCCCCGCGCTGGCCCGAATACTACTTTCCGGACTGGCTTGCCAGGCGCTTGAAGGTTGCGCGCGGGGGCGTGGTTTCTGATGACCCACAGGTCCGCACCGCCACGCTGGCGTTGCTTACTGCCACCGTGGAACACCTGCGGAACCGGTCGCTCGTGGCCGCCTGGCAGGTCGAGAACGAGCCGCTGGATGCGGCTGGACCACGCCTGTGGCGGATCGACGCGGATTTTCTCGCGGAGGAGATTGCGCTGGTGCGCAGCCTCGACATGGCTCGAGGACGTCCGATCGTGGTCAACACGTTTGTCGACACGCAGCCAGGCGTGCTGCTCCCCGCGGCGCGATCGGCGATCTGGAGCCGGGCCCAACACGCGCTCGCGATGGCCGACGTACTGGGGCTGGATGTGTACCCGAGTCGGACCCTGCACGTGTTTGGCGCAGAGCTGACGGTGCGCTGGCCAGCGTGGATCTGGTCTGGCCTGCTTGGCCAATTGCACGAGCTCGCTTCAACTCAAGGCAAGGACGCGTGGATCGTCGAGGTCCAGGCCGAGCCGTGGACCAGCACCGGTGGTCGGCTGCCGCCCCCGGCGTGGCCGGGCGCGGTCGTCGCACCCTCCTCGGTCGAAGGCGTAGTGGGGCGACTCGAGGCGGTCGGCTACCGCACCATTCTGCTGTGGGGCGTGGAGCACTGGGAGGCGCAGCGCAGCCACGGCCAGGACTCCAGCTGGTGGACGGCCGCATCCGCCGTGTTCGGCCGCGGGAGCACAAGCTAATTTTTCCCCGGAGGGGACCCATTGGATGGGTTTGGTCCTCACGGCGCCGAATGTCGAGTGACGCTGGATCGCCTCAATTAAAGACGATGGTTTTGTTGCCGTGGAGGAGCACGCGGTCTTCGACGTGCCAGCCGACGGCGCGCGCGAGCACCACCCGCTCGATGTAGCGCCCCAGCCGGCGCAGGTCGTCGGGGCCCAGCCGATGGTCAATGCGCAGGACGTCCTGCTCGATGATCGGTCCAGCGTCCAGCTCTTCGGTGACGTAGTGGGCGGTGGCGCCGATCAGCTTGACGCCACGATCGTAGGCGGCCTGGTAGGGATTGGCGCCCGCGAACGCCGGCAGGAAGCCGTGATGGATGTTGATGATTCGGGCCGGGTAGTGCGCCAGAAACGCGGGCGTGAGCACCTGCATGTAGCGCGCGAGCACCACCGTGTCCACGCTGTACTGCGCCAGCACGTCGAGCTGCGTGGCCTCGGCCTGGGGCTTGGTCTGGGCAGTGATCGGCACGTGGACGAACGGAATGCCCTGGCGTTCAACCAGCTCAGCATTGTTGGTGTGGTTGGAGATCACCACGACGATATCGGCTGCCAGATCGCCAGCGCGCTGCTGCCAGATCAGCTCGAGCAGCGCGTGCTCGGCGCGCGAGACGAACACCGCCAGGCGCTTGCGGCGAGCGGCTGGCGCGAGGCGCCAGTCCATGCCGAAGCGAGCGGCGATCGGTTTGAACGCCTGCTCGAGCGCGGCTCCGGTGGCGGCCAGATCCTCAACGCCGAACTCCATGCGCATGAAGAACGTGCCGCCACCGCGCTCCGACGAGTGCTCGTTGACGCGGATGATGTTTGCGCCGCGTTCGAACAGAAACTGCGACACGGCGGCGACGATGCCCGGGCGGTCCGGACACGAGATCAGCAGGCGGCCAACATCCTCCAGGCTCACCGACGCGCGACAGCGGCCGCGCCGACCGCCGTCTTGAGGTCTTCGACGTGATCGGTCCGCTCCCAGGGCACGTCCAGGTCGGTGCGACCGAAATGGCCGTACGCGGCGGTCTGCTCGAAGATGGGCCGACGCAGGTCCAGGGCCTTGATGATGCCGGCCGGGCGAAGATCGAACGTCTCGACGATCGCCCGCTCGATCGCTTCAATTGGCGCCGTCTCGGTGCCAAACGTCTCGACGGCTACGCTCACCGGGCGGGCCACACCAATCGCGTACGCCAGGTTCACCTCGCAGCGCTCGGCCAGACCGGCCGCGACGACGTTCTTGGCGACCCAGCGCGCGGCGTACGCGGCCGAGCGGTCGACCTTGGTGGGATCCTTGCCCGAGAACGCGCCACCGCCATGGCGCGCCATGCCACCGTAGGTGTCCACGATGATCTTGCGTCCGGTGAGGCCCGAATCGCCGTACGGACCGCCGACCACGAATCGACCGGTTGGATTGATGAAGTACTTGGTCTCTTCGTCGAGCAGGTGGCGCTCGATCACCGGCTCGATGACGTGCTTCTTAACGTCGATGGCAATCTGCTCCTGGTCGATGTCGGGCGCGTGCTGGGTTGAGATCACCACCGCATCCACGCGAGCGACCTGGCCGTAGCGATACTCGACCGTGACCTGGCTTTTGCCATCGGGACGCAGCCAGGGCAGGGTACCGTCGCGGCGGACCTGGGCCAGGCGACGCGTCAGCCGGTGGGCCAGCGCGATGGGCAGCGGCATCAGCTCCGGCGACTCATTGCACGCGTAACCGAACATCATGCCCTGGTCGCCCGCGCCGGTATCCAGGTCATCCAGCAGCGCGCCCTGCTTCGCCTCCAGCGCATGATCGACGCCCATGGCGATGTCGCCGGACTGTCGCGACAGCACCGATTCAATACGCGCATTCCGCAGGTCAAAGCCCGTCTCGGGCGTGGTGTAGCCAATGCGGCTGATCACCCGGCGGACGATCTGGTCCACCACGTCATCCGGCACGGCCGGCGTGACTTCGCCGAATACGGCAACCCAACTGCGCGTCTCGTCGCTTTTGATGCCCGATTCGCACGCCACGCGGGCCGAAGGCGTTTGCGACAGCGCCCAGTCCAGAATCGCGTCCGAAATCTGATCGCAGATTTTGTCTGGGTGGCCTTCGGTGACGCTCTCGCTGCTGAACAGGAGTCGGGCGTGCATCTGGAACGTGGTGCTCAAGGCTGTTCTCCTTCTGGTGGTCTCTGGCCAAGAAGTTCGGCGCGGACGAGGGCGGCGCCCTCGCTCATGGCGCGCAGCTTCGCGCGAGCCATGTCGGCGGGCACGTGGCGCAGCCCGCAATCAGGGTTGATCATCAGCCGGTCGGGCGGCAGCACGTTCAGCGCCTGGCGCACGCGCGACACGATCAGGTCGGGCGGCTCGGGCGCCGGATTCTTCACGTCGATGACTCCCAGGCCGAGCGTCATCTGTCCTGCTGCGTATTTTCTGAACAGCCCGAGGTCGTCGTATCCCTTGCGTGCGAACTCGAGCACGAGTTGATCGACCTGTGCCTCCAGGATGGCGGGAAAGAGAAACTCGTAGTGGCCCTCCCAGACCGGTCGGGCGTACCTGTTGCCGTAGCACACGTGCAGGGCTCGGGTTGGGCCCTGGATGCCGTCGTACACGACGTTGATCGCTCGGACGGCAAGGCCGACCTCGTCGGGGTAGCCGGCCAGGAATGGCTCGTCGATCTGGAGGACAGCCGCGCCGGCCTCGGCGAGGGCGCGCGCTTCGCGATGCAGGATGTGGGCAAACGCCAGCACCAGGTCGGCCGGATTGCGGTACGCCTCGTTCTTGACCCGCCGCGCGAGAGAGAACGGGCCGGTGAACGAGAATTTCACCGGCCGATCGGTGTACTCGAGGGTGAAGCGCAGGTCGTTGACCAGTCCGAGCGTGGCGCTCTCGTCGTCCACCGGCAGGGCGTGGCGAACGTAGGCGTCATAGTAGTCGTAATAGAAGGTTTTTGCGGCGTGTGGGATCTCTACGCCCGGCATGCGCGCAAGGAAGTAATCGACGTCGTTGTCGCGGCGCAGCTCGCCGTCGGAGACGATGTCGACGCCAGCCGTCTCCTGGTCTTTGAGGGCGGCCTTGATGGCGACTTCGTGGATGTCGTCAAGGTACTGGCCACTGATGCGGCGCTGGTAGAAATCGGTCTTGAGCCGCTCCAGCCACTCGGGTACCGAGTACGAGCCGACCACCGAGGTCGCCAGCAGGTTAGTCGCGGGCACGGGCAGTCATGGTGATGATGTTGGCGCCTGTACGATAGGCGAAAGGGGCGAACCCCACGTCGAAACCGCGGCGGGAGCCGATGGCCTGCAGCAGTCGGCCATTGACCCAGTTGACGACCGAGCCGTCGTACTTGCCAGGGCCGCGAAAGCCGTTCAGGTACTGGCGGACGTCGGTCACGAACAGGTCGTGACACAACAGCACGCCGTGCGGGTGGAGCAGCGGCAACGTATCGGCAAAGGACGCGGCAGCGCCGTTGCTGATGTGCATGCGCACGTCGCCATCGGCTTCGACAATCGGCCGAAGCAGCTCGCCGCCGAGGTCGGGCGTGACCTGATAGGTGTCCAGCTCCAGCAGCGGCGCGTAGCGTTCCTCCAGGCGGAGCGCCTCCCACGCCGAGCGCCAGAAGGAGACGGCGTCGGCCGATTTGGCGAAGCTCTCCGGAAGTACCTCGCACAGCAGCTCCGGCCCGACCCGCAGCAAGCGAGCAAGCAGGTCCGGCAGGTCGTCCACGTTGACTTTGATCGAAGCCGACAGGCTCTCCGCGGCGGAGCGGGCGAGCACGGCGCGCGTTTCCACCTGGAACAGGTGGCCACCGATGCGCACGATCTCGTCCGTGGGCAGGTTGTCGTAGACGTTCGAGACGTAGACCAGGAATGCCTTGTAGCGCAGGAAGCCGAGCGTCTGGGTGGGCCGCTGGGCGTCGAGCACCAGGCTGCTGATGTGCTCCGAGTGGTGGGCGACATTCTTGCGCGCCAGCTCGAGTACGTGGGGCGAGTAGTCGCCCATCAAGTAGTGCAGGCGGCGGAAATACCCGTGGCCATGCTCGCTGTCCATGCGGCGAAGCTCGTCGAGGAAGACGCGGGCCTGGTTGCCGTTGCCCACGCCGAGCTCCAGGACGTACAGCTCTTCGGGCAGCGCCCGTCTCGCCGCGAGTCCGTCCCATAGCGTGAACAGCCGCTGGATCAGCTCGCGTGCGGCGTCCACGTTGCGTGCATCGCTCTCACCACCCGGCAGGGCCGACTCGTAGCCTTTGCCGGTGGACTGCTCCCACAGCGACAGCGCCTTCCAGTACAGGGTGTTGAAGCCCCAGATCAGGCTGCGGCTGCCCGGGCCCCAGCCCTCCAGCGGCAGCCGCGCGCAGGCCTGGGTATCAGCCAGCGAAGCCGTGACGCTGGCATCGACCGCTTCTGGCCTGGCGCGTCGCAGGTCGATCGCGATCTCGAAGCTGTCGCCCTCGGCGGCCGGCGTGCCTGGCTCGATGTTCCATGGCTCGACACGGCGCAGCTCGACCGGATCGCGGAAGTTCTGTCGGTACTGGATGTAGTCGCACACGAAGCGCAGCCGTGACAGGTCCATCGCGCTGGCCGTGGCGGCGTTGTACGCGGCCGTCAGAATGGGCGCGGCATCGACCGCTCGGGGTCCCCGCAAGCGGTCGTCCGCGGCGCGCAGCTCGATCAGCACGCGCTAACTGCTCCGCGCGGCGGCCGCTGGCGTGCTCTGTCGGCGGGGGCCGATGCCGGCGCGTTCGAGGATCTCGGGAATGGCGTCTTCCCAGTTGACGGCCATCACGTGTACGCCGGCGACGCCAGGGATGTCTTTCAGCTGAGCCAGAATTTCGCAGCACACAGCCAGGCCCTCGGCGCCGACACGGTCCTCGGGCACGCCCCGCAGACGTCGGATCACGTCGTCTGGCACATGCATGCCCGGCACGTCGCGGCACATGTGCTCGAGCGCGCGCAGCGATTTGATCGGACCCACCCCCGCGAGAATAAAACAGCGTTTGTCCAGGCCGAGGTCACGGACGTGGGTCATGAACTGGGTGAAGACCTTCACGTCGAAGACGAATTGCGTCTGGCAGAACTGCGCGCCCGCCGCGATTTTCTTGCCCAGGCGTTCGGCACGCCACCTCGTCGGCGGGGCGAAGGGATTTTCGACCGCGCCGATGAACCAGTCCGGGGCGGGCTTCAGGCTGCGTCCAGACAACAGCCTGCGCTGTTCGCGCATGGTGCGCGCGGTCCAGATCAACTGAATCGAGTCCAGGTCGAAGACTGGCTTGGCGTCGGGATGATCGCCGAAGCGCGGGTGGTCGCCGGTGAGCAGCAGCACGTTTGGAATCTCGAGCGCTGCCGCGCCGAGCAGGTCGCTCTGCAGCGCGATGCGATTCTTATCCCGACACTGCACCTGCATCACCGGCTCGACGCCCTCTTGCATGGCCACCAGGCAGCCCGCCCAGCTGGGCATGCGCACAACGGCGCTCTGGCTGTCGGTGACGTTGGCAGCATCGACCCAATCGCGCAGCAGCCTGGCTTTACGCCGGATCGGGGCAATGTTCGCTCCGCGCGGCGGACCGATCTCGGCGGTCACGGCGAAGCGGCCGCGCTGCAGGACGGCCTGGAGGTGGCTGTGCGCGGGGTGCCAGGCGCTGTTGCGGCCGTCGATCACGGAGGGCGGCCAGCCGTTGGAGTCGACAGCAACGGCTCGTGCTCGACATCGTCGTCGGAGGTCCACAAGCCCTCATCCTCGCCCAGCCAGTAGTTGACCCACGAGCTCTGGCCCCACTTGCGCTGGTCGATCGGCCGTTGCAAGCGGCGCAGGTCCG
>CBJLVJ010000069.1:0-8943 GCA_966426465.1 uncultured bacterium
CTCGCGCCGGCGAGGGGCCCGCTCGACGGCGAGCCTGGCGGCAGCCTTGGCAGTGGTCGCTGCAAGCGGCGAGGGCAGCGGCACCGCGCGTCCGGCTTCCCGCCTGGGCTGCACTCGAGTGGACCACGCCGCGCGGCCAGCTCGGAGCCGCGTGCGTGCTGATCGCGGACCCGGGCGGCCTGTCGCCAGCGGCGGTGCGCCCGGACCTCGCCCGGCTGGGGCGAGTGCTGCGAGCGTGCGGGGAGGTCGGTCCGACGGTGGTGATCGCCACCACCAGCGTGCGACGTGTCCAGGCCTGGAGGAATGTCCTGGAGAGTGTTGGCTCCAGCTGGAGGGGTGGGCCGCTCGATGGGCGCGTGGCGACCTGGGACGCCTGGCGGGCAGGCCGCGAGAAGCCACCGCTCGGATGCCCGTCTGGCGTGGCGCCGGCACGCCGACCGGCTCCGCACTCGGGGCAGGAGCGGCCGACCCGGGCGAGCGTGCTGTGTCCGATCGACGTCGATCGGGTGCGGGTCTCGGTCGGGGAGTGGCGACTCAGCTCGGGCCAGCGAGCGGTTCTTGACGTGCTCGGTCGCCACCCCTTTCTCCCGACCGGGGCCATCGGCGACGTGCTGGGCAAGAGCGGCCGATGGGAGCGCGAACAGCGCACGCCGTTGCTGCGGCGGGGCCTCGTGCGGGTCGTACCCCTCCAGGAGCTCCCGTCCGATCTGCGTCTGGACGCTTCGCTCCTGGAGGCCACGCGCAAGGGGCTCACCCTGCTGGCGGGCTCGCTGGGGCTGTCGCTGGCAGGAGCAGTGCGCTACCAGGGCCTGACCGGCGGCGGCCCCGCGAGGCCCATCGGACCGCGCCGCCCGTTGCTGCGGCACCTGGCGCACACCATGGGCGCGGACGCGTTCTTTCTGGCGCTCGCTCGCGCGGCGCGCCGCGAGCCTGGAGGAGCGCTCGTCGAGTGGCAAAACGCGGCCGCGTGTGTCCATGGCCGCGTCCGTCCGGACGGCTATGGTCTGCTGCGGATCGGACACCGCGAGTACGGCTTCTTCGTCGAGTTCGATCGTGGCACCGTTCGACCGGCCGCCTTGCGGGCCAAGTTCGCGTCCTACCAGCGGTACCGGTCGAGCGCCCGGGCACTACGAGATTACGACGGCTTCCCGACGGTGCTGGTGGTCACCACGGGCCCCGGTGCGGAGGAGCGTCTGAGACGGGCTGTCCAGGCAGCCGGCAACCGGCGCGGTGGCCGACCGGTGGTGTTGTTGACGACGGTCGGATGGATCGAGGGCTGCACTGCGGCGCCATTTGGTCCCATCTGGCTGGACCCGGAGCGCGGGATTCGTGTGCGGTGGCCAGTGGGTACCCGGATGTGAGCAATGGGAGGAGTCGCGGCCCTGTGGGGCCAGCATCGCGCGAGTCAAGGAGAGCAACGATGGCGAACAGTGAGTGGAGTGAGCGGTTGCTCCTGCGGCTGCCGGAGGTGGCGAGCCTCCTGGGCGTGGGACGCAGCACGGTATACGAGCTGGTGCAGCGGGGTGACCTGCCTGCCGTGCACGTGGGGCGTGCGGTGCGCATCCCATCGGCGGCGCTGCGGCGCTGGGTGGAGCAACAGACGGCGGAGGCTGAAGCGTTGAATGGGAGCGTATGAGCCATCCACTCCGCGGCAGGAGCATGCGCTCCGACACCCATGGGACGTCGGCGCGAAGGCTTAACCGGAGCTCCCTGGCGTGGAGCCCGGCTGGTATGCACCTCCGGGCAGCGAGAGAAAAAGGTGGCACACGAACCGGTGGTTCCTGTCTGATGAG
The DNA here is from genome assembly GCA_966426465.1 of uncultured bacterium. Lineage (GTDB taxonomy): Bacteria > Chloroflexota > UBA6077 > UBA6077 > CF-72 > CF-72. Next base: position 1,794 of record CBJLVJ010000069.1, read on the forward strand.
AAACGAACCAGTCGGAGGCCAGGGCAGGCGCATGGGAAAGCGTGGAAGTGGCGAGGGGTCGATCCACAAGCGGAGCGACGGCAGATGGGTGGCGATCGTGGACCTCGGCCGGGAGGGAAGGAAGCGGCGGCGCAAATACATCTACGGCGCAACCAGGCGGGAGGTCCAGGAGCGCCTGCTCAGCGCCATGCGAGACCATCAGCAAGGCGTGGGCTCGGCATCCGAGCGCTTGACGGTCGAGCAGTTTCTGGCGAAATGGCTGGAGGAATTCGTCAAGAAGCGTCGCCGAGCCAAGACATACTCCTCGTATGCCGAAATGGCGCGTCTGTATCTTGTTCCCGGGCTCGGCCGGTATCGGTTGAGTCGACTGTCGGCACCCCAGATCGACGCGTTCCTGAACCGGAAGCTCGAGGAGGGTCTGTCCACAAGGACCGTGCAGTACATGCACGCGGTGCTGCGCAGTGCCTATAGCCGCGCGGTGAAGTGGCATCTCGTCGGAGCCAATCCAGCCAGGCTGGCGGATGCGCCCACGGTGCGCCGGGACGAAATCCAGCCCCTGACCCCTGAAGATGCGCGGCAGTTTCTGAACGCGTCGCGGGGCGACCGCCTGGAAGCCCTGTATTCGGTCGCGATCGCGGTGGGGCTGCGACCGGGCGAGAGTCTGGGGCTTCGCTGGGACGACGTGGACCTGGACAGACGGCTGCTGCGCGTCCGCTCCTCCGTGCAGCGGATCAAGGGAGCCGGTCTGGTGGTGGAGGAGTTGAAGTCCGAGCACAGCAAGCGCACCATCAACTTGCCGCAGGTGTGCATCGATGCGCTCCGCGGTCACAAAGAGCGACAGGACAATGAGCGAGACCTCGCCGGTGAGCGCTGGGAGGAGCACGGCCTGGTGTTCCCGAACACGCTCGGGAAGCCGCTCGAACCTCGCAACGTGGTCCGCAGTTTCAAGCACCGCCTTGGCGCGCTCGGGCTGCCGGATGCCCGCTTCTACGATCTTCGGCACACCTGCGCGTCCTTCCTGCTGGCGCAGGGTGTGGAGCCGCGCGTCGTGATGGAGATTCTCGGACACGCACACTACAGCTTCACCATGAAGACGTACGCGCATGTGCTGCCAACCATGCGGCAAGCGGCCGCCGCTCGGATGGACGAAGTGCTGCGAACACCGCCGGCGCTGCCTGAGACGCGCGAACCGAACGGTTCAGAAGACGCGTGAGCCGGAGTCCAGGACCAGTACGCGCCGGGGTGGGCGCGGTCCTGCAGGACCAGCTGGGGCTCCTGGGGTGGCCAGGCGCGTCTGCGCTGCGTGGAGCAGCGCAGCGCTGCTGCCGCGGGTGAGCCGCAGGGGAGCTCCCACCGGGCGACGCGGCCGAGGAGGCCCTGGCGCGAGCGCAGGCCATCATCACCGCCGAGAGTTGGCAGGCGCGTGCCCGCCGGGGGACCGCTGCCCCGGGAACCGGCGGTGCGCCGCGTGCGCAAGGGGCCTGCGTGGGTGCCCGTCCGCGTTGCCGCCTGGCAGCCGGTCTGCTGCCGGCCCAGGCGGCGCCGGGGCGTCGTGCCGGGACTGGACACGGGCCGCGGTGCTCCCCATGCTTAACGGACCGGCGATGACGGTCCGTTTCGTAGCCAGCAGCCGAGCCTGACCATGCCGACGCCCCTGCCCGCGTTCGTGGCCGGTACCAGGGCGGACGTGCGCGGGACGCTGGTGGCGGTCCACTTCCGCGACGAGCGGGGCTTCACCATCTTCTCCCTCGAGCCCGAGGATCGCTCACGGGTGCGCGCGCTGGGCTACCTGCCCCCGGAGGTCACGCTCCAGGCCGTGCTGCGGGTCGGCGGCATCTGGACCCAGCACCCACAGTTCGGCTGGCAGGTGCGGGTCACGACCGTCGAGCTCGTCGATCGGCTCGACCGCCGCGGCATCGTGGCGTTCCTGGTCGCGTACACGAAACACCTCGGGCCGGTCCGTGCCGCGGAGGCGGTCGAGCGATTCGGCGACCGCGTCTTCCAGGTGCTGCTGCATGCCCCCGAGGAACTGTGCGCCATCAAGGGCATCACCCCTGGCCGTGCTCGCGCCATCCGCGAGTCGTTCGCCGAGGTGGCCGCCATCGCCGACATTGACTCCTGGCTGCGCCAGATCGGTCTGGGCAAGGCCGACGCGCGGCGGGTCCGCGAGGCGTACGGCGACGATGCCGCCCGGCTGGTGCGCGAGAATCCCTACCGGCTGGCCGACGAGATCCACGGCATCGGGTTCCTGACCGCCGACAGCTTGCGGCGCATGCTCGGCATCGCGCCGACCTCGCGGTTCCGCCTGCACGCCGGCCTCAAGTACGTCCTGTCGAACCTGGCTCGCGGCGAGGGCCACGTCTATCTGCCGCTCGCCGAGCTGATCGACCGGACCGCCCGACAGCTGGACGAGCGGCGCGCGACCACCGGCCGCTGGGATCCGGACGCCGAGTTGGCGGCGGCGCTCCACGCGTACGTGCCCCGGTTCGTGGCCTCCGACGACGCCCAGGCCGAGGCTGGCCCCTCGGGCGATGCCGCCGGCGACGACGCGCACGTCTACGCGCGGGACCTCTACGAGGCCGAAGCCTTCGCCGCCACACGCCTGGCCCAGCTGCTGGGCGGGAACGCGCCAGTGTTCGCGAGTGGCGAGGTGGAACCGGCGCTGCGACGCGCGGAAGCCGCCCAGGGCCTGGTCCTGGAAGCTGACCAGCGGCGCGCCATCACGACCGCCTTGAGCCGCCCCGTATCGATCATCAGCGGTGGTCCGGGCGTCGGGAAGACGACCGCGACGCGGGTCCTGGTCGGCCTGCTCGAGCAGCGTGGCGTGCCCTACCTGCTGCTGTCGCCGACGGGCAAGGCCGCCAAGCGGCTGGCCGAGGCGACCGGACGCGAGGCCTACACCATCCACCGCCAGCTCTTCGGCCTGGACCGCCAGCGGGCGCAGGTCCAGGCGGAGTCCGGCGGGCCCATCGCGCTGTACCTGCCTGCCGAGGTGGTGATCATCGACGAAGTCTCGATGGTGGACCTGCCGCTGCTGGCCTGGCTGCTGCGATCCGTCCAGCCCAACACGCGGCTCATCCTCGTCGGGGACAGGGACCAGCTGCCGAGTGTCGGTCCTGGGTCGGTGCTGCGCGACCTCATCGCCAGCGGCCACATCCCGGTCACCCTGCTCAGCATCATCAAGCGCCAGGCGGCGGGCTCGCCGATTGTCGCGGCTGCCCACGCCATCAACCAGGGGCGGGTTCCCGTCGCCGGCTCCACCGCGGCCGGTGACCTGTACATCCTGCGGGCCAGGCCGCCCAGCCAGGACGAGGGCGCCAGCGTCCAGCGGTTGGTGGTCGAAAGCGCGGTCCGCCTCGGCGCCCAGGTGCTGAGTCCGCAGCACGGCTCGGCCACGGGCGTGGCCGCGCTCAACCGGGCGCTCCAGGCCCGACTGAATCCACCGTCGCCCTCCAGACCCGACGTACAGGCGAGCGGCGAGGTGGTATTCCGGCTGGGCGACCGGCTGATCGTCGGCAAGAACAACTACCAGACGCTCTGCTTCAATGGCGAGACCGGCGAGATCGTCGACATCACCCCCGACCAACTGACGCTCCGAGTGCAGGACGCCCAGGGCGAACGAGAGGTGGTCTACGCACGCGAGGACTGGTCTCAGCTGCAGCTCGCGTACGCCATCACGATCCATCGTGCTCAGGGCTCGGAGTGGGACAACGTCGTGGTCGTGGTCAGCCAGAGCCACTCCCTGATGCTCCAGCGCAACCTGTTGTACACGGCCCTGACCCGCGCCCGGAAGCGCGCGGTGCTGGTGGTCAGCGGCGGCCTGGAAAACCGCCTGACCGGCGAGATCTCCAGGAGCGCGCTCGAACTGGCCGTCGCCAACAACAAGATCGCGCGGCGGTATAGCGCGCTGGCAGAACGCCTGGATCGCATCGTCACGGAGCTGGCGGTGCCGGCCGGCTGAGCGCAGCGAGCGCGTGGTAGTGCCCGCAACGTGCCCTGGCTGTCGCAGCCATGGGGGCGAATGAAACTAGGGAGGTGGTCACGGATAAGAAGCCGGACACGCGTTGGTGCGGTGAGCCCGACCGCTATGTACTCCGTCCGGAAAATGCCGGGTCCGGCTGGGCGAGCCACGGCTGCATCGACTTTCGCTGGTGCTGTTCGCCATCTCGTGCGTAGTCGGACGTGCTGGCCCCGGTCGGCACGCGCTCGACTCGGTCTATCAGTTGGTGCGGGCGTACTGGTCTATTAGACACACCCAACAATCGATGGAGGTTGGAAGCACCAAGATGGCAATGTGGGATCCATCGCAGGAAATTGAGAGCTTGCGGCGCGAGATCGACCGCGCCTTTGAGGATGCCGGGCTGGGGCCCCTCGGCGGACGCAGCAGCCGGCTGGCGTTCCTACCGGCTCGGGGTGCGCGCCAGTACCTGCTCGTGAACATCTACGACAACGGCGAGACGTTTACGGTCGAGGCGCTGGCGCCGGCCTGGACGCCGAAAAGATCGACCTGAGCGTCTAGAACGGCAGATCCTCCAGGTCCTCGTCTGCAAGGGGTGCCGACGCCGGCCCCGACTGCCATGCGATTGTCTCCACTGTCAGCGGCGCTGCGGCCGGCGACGTTTTGCACCTCGTCAGCCCAGACGTCGAAGCCCACACGAGGTGGAGGGAGACCTGACGGGTGGCCTTGCTGGGCCGTCTCGGACGACGCCGGTCGGTCATGGCGACATCGCCTTTCGAACTGACCCGTGCCACCCGGGTTGCGCGGTGCAGTTCCGGGCGAGATGGCACGGGTTGTGGTTGTGGCACGGGGCTTATCCTGCTCACGCGGCGCGCGGTGGTTAAACGGCTCTCCTTCGACAGCCGGAGCGCGCCGCCGTAACCCGGGTCTGCCACGTCACGTGCCAGACTCGCTGCCAGCGCCGGCCACACAGGCACAGCCGTGCCCACTGCGTCGGCTGGCACGCCGGGTGCCTCCGATCTCTGCCGATGCCGTCCGTCGCTGAGGCGTGGCAACAGGCGTGGGCAAACGCTCTGGCAGCCGGCGACTACCTGCGAGCGCTGCGGCTGGTTCGGGACGCTGCAGACGATCGCGAGCCCGTCAGCTACGACGTCGTCGCGTACCTGCTCCAGGCGGTCGGTCGTTTTGAGGACGCTGACGCCGTTCAGCGCCGCCGTGCCGAGCTGGACAAACCGCGCGGGCTGGATGCGCTGCCGGCGGAACTCCGGGCAGCGGTCCAGCAGGCGCCCAGGACGCCACCGCTGGAAGCCCGGCTGATCACGCTCGACGAGGCGCTCGAGATCTTGCCGACCGCGGTGGCCGAGCATCGGGTGGTCATCGTTGGCGAGGAGCACCACCACCCGGAGCACCGCGCCTTCGGTGCGCGCGTGCTGGGGAAGCTGCGGACAGCAGGCGTGACGCACCTGGCGCTCGAGACCGGCGAGCAAGCGCGCCTGGATGCAGCACGTCAGTCGGGGCGTGTGACGCCGACGACAGAGGGCTTTTCGTTCGAGCCGCAGCGTGCCGGGCTGCTGCGCTCCGCGCTGGCGCTCGACCTGCCCGTCGTCGCCTTCGACCTGGATGCCAAGGACGCCACCTGGGCGCAGGGCCATCCAGACGAAGTCATGGCTTTTCGAGAGCGCCGCATGGCGGAGCACCTCGTCGACCGCATCCTCGGGCCAGAGCCGGCCGCGCGGGCCGTGGTCTGGGTCGGCTACGGCCACACCCAGAAGATCGACCTGGGCCTGAAGATGATGGCCCTGCAGCTGTGGGAGATGACCGGCGAAGAGCCGTTCTGCGCGTACCAGCTGAGTAGTGAGGGCAGCCGCCCCGGGGTCGACGTCGTGATCCGTCATCCGCCGCCGAGGTACGAGCACGGACGGCCGGACTGGCTGCGCGTCGACCGCCACTCGGTGTGCGGCGTCCTCGAGCCGCCGGGGGAGTGTCTGGTGCAACTCCTGCCCAGCACGGAGGGACCTGCCAGTACGCCCACCGATCAGCTCCTGACCGAAGCCGACGGAGCGTTCGAACTGCTGGTCCCCGAGGGTGACTACCTCCTGCACGTATGGAGAGGCGAAGGAAGACCGGGGAAGACCGAGCACCTGGCTGTCACACGGCCGATCGAGGGGCTGATCGTTCGAGCAGACTCCCTCACCAGTTGACGTCGGCTGCACGCGGCGCGCGGCACTTACGCGACGCTCGACCGACGCCGCGCGCGCGCCGCTGTCTCGTGTGGGCAGCACCCGGGCACCTCGCTGCTGCCGGCCACAGAGCAGCCCGTACACTCCCTGTGCAGGACCTCCTATGCCCGCCCGGCGCACCGTAAGACGCAGCCACCTCAACGCTTCACGGCTTCGCTGGATGGCAGTAGCCTCGGCACTCCTCCTCGGAATCGCACTCTGGGTGGTGGGCGTCGCATGGGGCGGCGCGCTCGCTGGCCTTGGCTTACTTGGCTTCGTCGCCGCGGCGTGGCTGGACGTACGGCCACAGGGAGGGCACGTGCATGACTCGGGGCTCAGTGCGTACGGCGTCAGTGATGCGGCGCCGGTCGTGCCAGAGGACCGTTCCTGACGAGCAAGGCGGCGCCAACGTCGTCGCGGCCGCGGAGCACCCTGCAGACTCACGCGGAGCGCGGGACTGAAATGACCCCCGGCGCGACTTGAACGGAGCACGCTGCCGTAGCCCGGGCACCAGTCGCACACGCTGGTCTCTGTCATGAGCGTTCCGTCAGCACGCCTGGTCTTCCAAGCGTGACAGCGGCCGACCAGGGCTGGAGGGAAATGCCTCTTGGGCCGGCACCTCTTGCGTAGACTGAGTGCACCGCGGTGCCCCTCCTCCCCCGGGAGACTCCGCGACGCAGGGCGGGAATCGGCTCCTCCCCGGAGCCGGCCCGTATCGTGCAGGGCCGGCGCACCCCGCGCCGGTCCTGCTGCACAGCACCGGGGCCGGACAGAACGTTGCACCCCGGGCCGCCTATGCGACGCTGCGGGCGCGCGGCGCCGGGTTTCTCACCCCGCCGGTGGAGTCGCCATGGGAGGTGCGCTGCTTCTCCCGTGACCCTGCCGGGCACCTGCTCGAGATCAGCCAGGCGAAACCCGGCTAAGGGAACGCGAGGCCCGATGAGGGACTCCGGCCAACCATGCCCTCGTGGCG
>CBJLVJ010000070.1:0-8916 GCA_966426465.1 uncultured bacterium
CGCTACAGGTTGCATGAGGCGGCGACTTGCCGCGCTGTTGCACGGTACGCCGGCTCGAATCCGGGAAATGTTGGCGTGAACCCCGCGGCTTGAGCAGTTTCGGCCGCGCCAAGCAGGCGGGCGGCAACTTCGGGCTGAGCGAGATGCAGGGCTGCCGCCGCCAGACCTTCGAGGCAGAGCGGGAGATCGCCGGCCGCGCCTGCTTCACGACACAAGGTCAGCGCCTCGGTATACGCCAGCACCGCGGCCTGGGCGTCGCCACCCGCTCGAGCAGCCGATCCCAGTCCGATGAGCGCCACGCCGGTGTACTTCGAGTCGTGTGCGTCGCGGAGTGCCGGCAAGCTCGCTTCGAGCTGAGTCCGCGCATCTCCGATATCGCCCAACTGCAGCTGCGCCAGCCCGAGCTGCAGGTGCGAAAGTCCCAGGAAAAACGCGTCGCCGAGGCGTTCGAAGGCGCGCGTTGCGTCGGCCGAATCCGCCCGAGCGGACGACGTGTCACCCAACTGAGCGGCCGCGATCCCGCGACACAGGCGGCCGAAGGCCAGCCACCACAGATTGCCTTCCTGCTCCAGGAGGCGCATGGCTTCGGAACACGCCGTCGCCATGGCGAACTGGTCACCGTCGGTGCTGGCGCCGAGTGTCAGGAGCGCATGGGCCAGTTGGCGCGATTGGTCCAGTTCTCGGCACACGGCGACGGCGTCGGCGGCAAGACTCCGCGCGGACGGAGGTATCGCCATCACCCCACGCCAGGATGGCCGCGGTATTCAGCGCTCTGGCGCGCGCAATCGACGGCGCGGCCGCGCTGGACAGGCGGCGAAGCTGGTCGACCCAGCGCCTGGCTTCGCGGAAGGTCAGCCAGCACCACAGCCACAACGCGCCGAGAATGCGGAAGGCCACCTCAGGCGAGTCGTGCTCGACCGCCCATTCCAGCGCCGCACGAACGTTGGCCTGCTCCGCATCGAATCGCCGCAACCAGCCCTGGCGCTTGCCGCTGTAGAGCACGGGTTCAGCGAGTTCAGCGAGCTGAGCAAAGTACTCGGCGTGTGCGCGGCGCACTTGCTCCACTTCACCGCTTGCCGCGAGTCGCTCGTGGGCGAACTCTCGGATGGTTTCGAGCATCCCGATACGTGGTTCGCCATCAACCGCGTCGTAGCGGATCAGCAGGTGCTGGTCGACCAGCGTACCGAGGACTGCTTCAAGACTTTCGCCGAGACTGTCATCGAGGTTGCTCACTGCCGCGGCGGCATCGAGGCCACATCCGCCGTGGAACACCGCTACTCGGCGAAACACCGTCTGTTGCGCGGGCTGGAGAAGCTCGTAACTCCAGTTGATCGCCGCGCGCAGCGTTTGTTGTCGCGTCGGCAGATCGCGTGGGCCGTCCGTCAAGATCGCCAGCCGGTGCTCCAGACGGGTGAGGAGCACGGCCGGCGGCAGCATGCGTACTCGGGCCGCGGCCAGCTCGATGGCCAGCGGCAGTCCGTCGAGTCGTCGACAGATCTCCGCAACGGTCTTCGCGTTCTCAGGAGTCAGGCTCCAGGAGGGATCGATCGCGCCGACGCGCTGACACCAGAGTTGAATCGTTGGAATCTTCGCGAGTTGAGACACGGATTGCATGCCCGTCGAAGGCGGCGGCAGGGCGAGCGGCTGCACTGGCAGTTCGTGCTCCACCGAGACGCGCAGCGCCGCGCGACTGGTGGCGAGCGCTTTCAGACCAGGACAGTTGAGCAGGAGCTCGCTTACCAGCGGTCCCGCGGCCAGCACGTGTTCGAAGTTGTCCAGCAGAAGGAGTGCCACACGATCGGAGAGCACCCGCGCCAGGCTGGCTTGCAGGCCTTCGCCAGCGATCTCGCGGATACCCGTGGCACGCGCGATCGCTGGGAGCACCTGGTCTGCTGCCGAAACGAGTGCCAGCGGCACCCATACGACACCATCCGCGAAGTACCCTTGCTGTTGACTGGCCACTGCCAGGGCGAGCCGAGTCTTGCCCGAACCGCCTGCCCCGGTAAGCGTCAACAAGCCGACGTCTGCTCGCCTGAGTAAGTCTTCGGCCTGCGCGACCTCGCGCTCGCGGCCGACCAGGGGCGAACGCGGTCGAGGTAGCCGCGCCAGTGTAGTCGTCTGAGCCGGGGCGCCGAGCGCCGAACTGCTGGTCATGAGATCCGAAGTTCGTTGGTCGCGGGCGAGTATACGCCTGCCGGGGCCCAGCGAGACTGGTCGGGCGGTGTAACGCTTTGGCTATTGAGGCGGACTATTCAGCAGCCCCCATCAATCGTCCGGAGCAATCACGATCATGAACGAACACTCAGCTTGGGTTGCGTCTGGCCTCGTGCCCGGCAGCCACGATGGACAAGGCGCTGGCGACCACGATGAAGTCTTCGTCGGCTATCGCGCCTATCAGTTCAGCACTCGACAATTGGCCGGGCTACTGCAGCTCCGCGGCGAACTGCTCGAGGCCCGCCTCGGCCATGGCCGGTGGGCATCTGACGTCGCGCCGTGCAACCCCTGAGTGAGGACGTGTGGACGTCCTGCTGATCCTCGGCATCTGCATTCTCGCGTTCATCGCCGTCCGCTGAGCCTCGGTCCACCAGTGGTGATGCCAGACCCCTCAGGCCTCGGGAGACGTGCATCATCCAACGACTTCCGCGCGCTCGACAGCCCTCTACCGCTGGACCGCGGAGAACAAGTCTCATTGCCGGCGTTGGTGATGCTCCATCTCGCACCAGGTGTGCTTGGCGGACTGGTGTACATCGCACTTGCCGCACCGGTTCTGTCGTACGGCTACCCGCCGATTGCCGTGCTGCTGCTCGCAATCGGAATCGTGACTCTGCCTGCCGAGATCGGCATGCTCATTTACGCCCACCGGCGGGGCGATACATTGTTCGTGTACCGTGACCCAATAGCGACACGGCACTGGTTGTCGATCGTTCCGACTCTGCTCGGTCTGGCAGTTGCTGCGAGCGCGTTGCTAATGGGGACCGATAACGCAATCGCGAAAGTACTGTTCGGCTGGGCTCCGGAGTGGTACCTGAAGCCGCTCGACCTCGATGCCGTGCGGCAATACCCAACCAAATCTCTGGCAGTTACGGTCACCGCGTACGTGATCCTGAACGGGATCGTTGGTCCTGTCGTGGAGGAGTTCTACTTCCGCGGCTGGCTCCTGTCGCGGATGTCGCGATACGGACGCTGGGCGCCAGTCATTAGCACCACCTTGTTTAGCATCTATCACGTCTGGAGCCCGTGGCAGTTCTTCTCACGAGTGGTGGCCGTGGCACCGTACGTCTATGCCGTATGGAGGCGTCGCAACGTCTATCTTGGCGTGACGGTACACGTGCTGCTCAACACGGTTGGCAGCCTGCTGCTTGTTGGCAGTATTGCCTCGCGCCTCTAGCGAGCAATGCCGAAGGCGATGGCGTCAAGCTTCGGGTCACCCTGCGCACGCATGCGGTCCCGAACGGCGCGGAGCAGATTGGAGAGGGCGGTCTCGCTCCACAACCAGCCGTTCAGCTCCTGGAAAGAAGCAGACGGTTTTTGCTGCAGGCGCGCTTCCAGGTAGAAGGCCTTGAGATCGTCGGCCGACCACCGGACGAACTGGGGCAGAGGGACCTCCCTGGTCCACTCTGGCACGTCGACGTCTCGCCCTTCGGCGTAAGCCTCGAGCAGGCGAACAAGACCGCGGAAACGTCGCTGATCCACTCGTGTGACACCAACCGCGGTGCGTCCGGCATGGGCGGAGACCCACTCTTCGTAATACGGCCGAAGGCTCGTCACTTCGAAGGTCACGTCCTCAGGAATCTCCGGCCGCGAGACGCTGCTTGCCTGTACCAGACTGATGTCCTGACCGGAGTAGATGTCCTCCGGGTACTCCTCCAGCACCGGCCCAGACTCGTAATCCAGCAGGGCAAAGGCGGCACGCATGACGCGCGTCTGGAGATCCGGATCGTTCGCCTCGCCGAGCGGATGACCGAACGGAAATGGCACGAACAGTGCGCGCGGTGGCTTCACTTTCTCGGTGTGTTCGCGGACCAGGCTGATAGAGGTTGTCACCAGACCGTGCTCTTCGAACACACGCGCGAGCACACCCACGGTGTGCGTACACAACGGTCAGGTGCCAGTCAGAAACACGACCTCCACGCCGTCTGCTCGCAGACGCCGAGCCACCTCCGGGCCGGTCTCGTTCAGCAGTCGGTCGTAGGGTGGACGCTGAGCACCCATGAACGAGAAATACGTCCGACCGGGGCAGCCGATCTCGCCACGCGCGACGAATTCGCGCACGCGGTCGACTGGAAAGATGACATTGATGTCGCGCTGGAATGCGGTGCGGTCGAAACCGATGCTGGCATGGCTCTGGACGATTTCGGACGGCTGTGTGTCAGCCGGTATCACTCGAAACGACTGGTCGCCGCCGGTAAACGGTGCGTCGCCGCGCAGGTGGATGCCGGCCGTCGTCACCAGCGCGAGACGAGATTGGCTCAGCGGCTGGCGAAGGCGGGTGAATGGCGCCGAGTCATTCAGCAGACAGGGGTGGGCGAGCGAGCTCTTGCGCTGAAGTTCAGAGAGCCGATCGAGTCTGGGCATCGCGTGGTGGCGCTGAGGCTAACACCTCGCGCATGATCTCGGGCTGCCGACGAACCATGCGCGCATCTTCGGCAATCTCTCGCTGCAGGAAATAATTCAGTGCCGTGCGAATGGCGGCGATGGCGGCGAGACGGCCAATCTCGTCCCAACTGGGCTCCACGGCGGTGCGCAGGATGTCGGCGCCCAGCAGGAACTCCAGCGACAGAGCCAGGGAGCGTCCCAGGGCCAGGCGCAGATCCTCTGGCGGGAATGGCGCGGAACGGCGTATCACGCCCGCCAAGTAGCGGGCCGCCGCCAGCGTTACGCCTACCGCGACGATCAGGATGCCGACAGCCTCGACGAGGGTGGCGATGCCTTGCCCCGCTCCTCGAAGCAACTCGACGATGTTCATGCGGACCCGCTCTCCGCGAGTGCTCGCCAGACGCGCAGGGTTTCGGCCACGCCCCACGCCTGCGCGACGCAGGCCACCGGGCGGTGCGGCGCGTCGCCCTCCAGAATCTCGGACACGCTGCCAAGGCACGCATCCCGCAGGTGGTGCACCACCGGCTTGAGCAGCGCGAGCGCGGCGGCGCCGTCCCCATAAACGCGCAAGTGCGCCTCAGCGTAGGGACCGAGCAACCAGGTCCAGACCGGTCCCTGGTGGTAGCTCGAATCGCGCCGAACCGGGTCGCCAGCGTACTCGCCATGGTATGCGGCGTCGTTGGGGCTCAGTGAGCGCAGTCCGAGTCCGGTCAGCAACGCTCGACCGACGTGGTCGACCAGACTTGCTGCAACAGGACCATCCACCAGCGCATGCGGGAGCGACACGGCGAAGATCTGGTTTGGACGAAGCTGGAGTTCGTCACCAGCCGGACCGTCAACCACGTCTGCCAGGTAGCCGAGAGCCGGGCGGAAGAAGCGCCCGAGAAAACTGGTCCGAACGCGGTCTGCCATCGCCGAATAGCTCGCATCGGAGGTGAAGCTGGCCAGGATGCGGAGCGCGTTGTACCAGAGCGCCTGGATCTCCACCGGTTTGCCAGTGCGCGGCGTGACCACCCAATCCCCGATTTTCGCGTCCATCCAGGTGAGTTGGACGCCAGGTTCACCGGCGCGCAGCAGCCCGTCGGCGGGGTCCATGCGGATTCCGTAGCGGGTTCCGCGGACGTGCCAGTCCACAATGGACCGCAGCACGGGGAGGAGCTCCTCGACGAGCGCGGTATCACCGGTGGCCGACACGTACCGGGCGATCGCCACGACGTACCACAGGGTCGCGTCGACCGTGTTGTAGCCCGGTAATGCACCCGCGCTGTCGGGGAAGTTGTTCGGCAACATGCCCTGGTCCACGTAGCAAGCAAACGTGCGCAGAACGACGGCCGCGTCTTCTGGTCGTCTGGTTGACAGCGTCAGGCCTGGGAGGCTGATCATGGTGTCGCGACCCCAGTCGTTGAACCAGTGGTAGCCGGCGATCACCGTCTTGCCCGCACGTCCCTCGACATCACGCCGGACGACGAACTGGTCGGCGGCCAGCGTGAGCTGCTGAACGGCTGGCTGGGCCTGCGCGGCATTCGCTCGCTCCAGCAGCATGCGCTGGCGCGACCGCTCCTCCTGAAGAGCTCGAGCTGCGTCGATTTCGGCGTGCAGCTCCGTGGTCAGCACGAGCGTGAACATCTCGCCGGTACACACGCGCCTGGAAAACGCGCCAGGCAGGTACAGATCGGAGCGATCGTCGAGTCCGCGGACCGTTTCCTCGCGATGGAGAAAATTCCAGTACCACGCGTTGGTCGGCGCATAGTGCGCACCTGGCGCAAGGACGCGGAACGGGGCGGCGCCGTCAAAGGCGGGCACTTCGATGCCATCAGTCACCTCGGCATTGCCGAGGTGCCAGCCGCCGTGGCTCAACATGTGAAAATCGTGATACGTGACCAGCGGGGAAACCTCGAGGTCCAGCGACTGACTGCCTCGTAGAACGCGATACGTCACATACGTGGTGTTCGAGCTATACGCCAGCCACACGCGCTTTTCCAGCAGCGCGTCACCGAATGCGAAGGTCCATACCGGTATCGTGCCGTCCAGAGCGAACGATTGGATGTAGTGGAAGCCCTGCGGATCGATCGTGCCGTCGCCGTACTCGTGCGTGGAGAGTGGATAGCGATGACCGTCGTACGTGGCCCAGTCGACCGAGCCCGCCACCAGCACGGTGCGCTCCACGGGCGGGTTGAGCGCCGCGACCAGGAGCCCGTGGTAGCGCCGCGTGTTCACACCGGCGACGCTGCCGGAAGCGTAACCGCCCAGGCCGTTGGTCACCAGCCATTCGCGGCGGAGCGTCGCGCCAAGATCGGCCGCGATCTCGGGGCCGAAGCTCACCAGCGGCTCGTCCAGAACCGTCCGTAGGTTGTGGACGGTGCGCTGGTCCGCTTCCGGTTCGGCGGTGGCCGTCATCGCGCAGCCACCTCCAGGGCGGCTTCTTCCACCGGGTGCCGCGAACGCGGTGCCGCCATCTGCGTGGCGGTTTGCTCGAGCAGCTTGGCCACGAGGCCAGTCCAGCCCGTCTGGTGGCTGGCGCCCACGCCGCGGCCGGTGTCGCCGTGGAAGTATTCGTGAAAGGGCACGTAGTTGCGCCACCGCGCATCCTGCTGGAAGGTCTCCACCTGGCCGAACACGGGGCGGCGACCGTTTGCGTCCTGCAGGAAGATGGACTCCAATCTGTGCGAGATATCCGCGGCGATCTGCCACAGCGTGCGTTTGTCGCCCGAGCCCGTTGGGTGTTCGACGAGAAAATCGTCGCCGTAATAGTGGTGGAACTTCTGTAGCGCCTCGACGAGGAGAAAGTTGATCGGAAACCAGATCGGCCCGCGCCAGTTGGAGTTGCCGCCGAACAGTCCGGTGCTCGATTCGCCCGGTTCGTAGCGCACCTCGTGCACCGAGCCGTTCACGTTCAGCCGATAGGGATGCTCCAGGTGATAGCGGCTGATCGCGCGAATGCCGTAGTTGCCCAGGAACTCGTCACGATCGAGCATGCGCGCCAGCAGCCGCTTCATGCGGTGGCCGCGCACCAGGGCGAGCAGTCGGCGCTCGCCCATGCCCGGCTCCTGCCAGCGCGAGACCAGACTCGCCAGCTCTGGCTTGTGATTCAGGAACCACTCCATCCGACGCCTGAAGTTCGGGAGGCGTTCCAACAGGTCTGGTTCGATCGTCTCCACAGCGAGCAGCGGCATCAGTCCCACCAGGGAGCGCACCTTCAGCCGCTGAAACTCTCCCGACGGGAAATGCAGCACGTCGTAGAAGAACTCGTCGTCGTTGTCCCAGAGCGGCACGCCCGTGCCGCCGATGTTGTTCAGTGCCTCGGCAATGTACAGGAAGTGCTCGAAGAACTTGCTGGCCACGTCTTCGTAGGCGGGGTTCTCGCGGGCGAGCTCCAGGGCGATGGAAAGCATGTTGAGGCAGTACGTACCCATCCAGGCGGTGCCGTCCGCCTGGCCGAGGTGCCCGCCGGTCGGTAGAGGTGCCGATCGGTCGAAGACGCCGATGTTGTCGAGCCCGAGGAAGCCACCTTGAAACACGTTGTGGCCGTCGGCGTCCTTGCGATTCACCCACCAGGTGAAGTTCAGCAGCAGCTTCTGGAACACGCGCTCCAGGAACTCGCGGTCGGCCACGCCGTTGATGCGCTTGTCGATCTTGTACACGCGCCACGCCGCCCAGGCATGCACCGGCGGGTTGACGTCGCCGAAGGCCCATTCGTAGGCCGGCACCTGACCGTTCGGATGCATGTACCACTCACGCAGCATGAGGATCAATTGCCGCTTGGCGAAGTCGGCATCGACCATCGCCAGCGGGATGCAGTGGAACGCCAGGTCCCAGGCGGCGTACCAGGGGTACTCCCACTTGTCGGGCATCGAGACGACGTCGGCATTGTGGAGATGGCGCCAATCGCTGTTGCGACCGTGTCTGCGGCCTTCGGGCGGCGTTGGGCCCGAAGGATCGCCGTCGAGCCATTCCTCGACCTCGTAGTAGTAGAACTGCTTGCTCCACAGCATGCCCGCGAACGCCTGGCGCTGGACGCGGCGCTCGTCGATGGTCATGTGCTCGGCGCCGAACTGGCAGTCGTAAAAGGCGTCGGCTTCTGCCTGCCGCAACGACAGCACCTGCTCCGCGTCCCCGAGCGACTCGGCCCTCGGGCTGTCGGACAGCCGCAAGGTCACCGTCTCGGTTCCCCCCGCGGGGATGCTGAGCGTGTAGTGCGCCGCGGCTTTGGTGCCGGTCCGGGCCGGGTTGACCGCCTCGCGCCTCCCCCCGATCAGATAGTCGTGAAAGCCGTCCTTGACATAGGGCGGCTCGATGAGCTCGGCGACCTTGCCGCGGATC
>CBJLVJ010000071.1:0-8893 GCA_966426465.1 uncultured bacterium
GGATCGAGCGGTAGACCGACTCCTGGTGCTCGAAGCCGTGCGGGTAGCTCAGCACGCGCACGGGGGTCCGGTCCGCGACTCGCGCATAGAACGGCAGGAAGCGCGCAGCCTCCGAAGGCGACAGGAACGCGCCGTAGGAGACCTGCCCGAGCAGGGCAGCCACGGCCTCCGGGCCACGCAGCTGTCGGGTCGACACGCCCACTCCGCCCACCTGTGCGGGGTCGTAACGGTCCAGCACGTACAGTGCTGAAAGGCGCGCCGGCTGCTGCGCAAACTGGTAGCGGCCATTCAGGCGAAGGAGCTTCTTGTCGACGCCGGCGGCAAGATCAGGCAGCTCATCCGAAAGCTCCAGCGCACGCTCCACGCTGTCGCGCCAGAGTTTCATAATCGGCAAGCTCGGCGTAGCCCAGGTCGCATCGTCGCCGACGCGGACCGAAAGGACATCGTCAGTCAGCAGGGCCGCGCCGCGCCGGAGGAAGCACGACACCATTGTCGACTTCCCCCGGCCCTTGCGGCCGAAAAATGCCACCGCGCCGAGATCGGTGACAACCGCGCTAGCGTGCAGCGTTGGCTGGCCCAACCGATGCAGGATGAAAACGGATATCGGTCCGGCGAGCATCAGTCCGAGGATGCGCTCGTCACAGTCAACCGTGGGGTAGACCTCGGCCAGCCTGCCATCCGGGTGCACATGGATGGTGCCGATGCGCACATGCGAGAACCAGGCGCCACCTGCGCCACGCCGTACCGTCGCGACGACCTTGCCGGCGTGGCAAGGTGCATCGCAGCGCACCTCCTCGACCACCGGTCCATCCGGTGTCGGTGGCCTGCTCGCGCGCGGGGCCCGTCGAAAGCTCCAGTCAGGCGCAGCCTGGACCGCGGGCAGGGTCCACGGCATGGGCAAGTGGAAATCGCTTCGAACGCACCGCCCGTACATGGTGTACCACAGCCCGCTGCCAATCTGCGCAGCCGTGTGCGGCGGCGGCTCGACCGCTGCCGCGAGCGCGTCTATTCCCACGCCCGCACCAGCCGCTGGTAGGCCTGATTGGCCAGGGGAGTGAATGCGGCCACCGCCTCTGGCCTGTCATTGATCACGCAGCCGGACAACTCGACCCAGGCATGTGCTTTCAACTCGTCGCCCTGCTTCCGAACGCCAATGCGTAGCTCGCTCGGCAGGCTCTCACAGCGCAGCCACCGGTGGAGCGCCACGGAGCGCTGAAGGCAGCGCGCGTTCACCAGGTGGTGTCGCGCGGCGACGTCGATCCAGTGCGCGCAGCGGTGCGCCCGACCGTGCGCGCGCGGACTTTCAGCCGGCCGCGGCGAGGTGGATTCCATGCGAGCGTGATCCATCAATCGCTGGAAGCCGACAGTACGCAGTCCAATCTCGACAAGCGTGAGCCATGCGAAGGCGCGCAGAACGTCCCAACGATCGGTCCAGGAGAGCGCGAAATAGCGCGTGATGCCTCGCACGTGCCGCGGTCCTACAGGTCTGCCGCGCGAACCAGGCTCTTGGAAACCAGGACATCGAGGAAACCGGCCAGGTCTCGGTGCAGTTGTTGTGCGTCGACCTGATACTCGTCGAGGAGGCGGTCGAAGATCTCGGCCTCGCCCGCACCCACGCTCAGCAGCTCCCAGATGCGCGTTCCGACGGAGTCGAGTCCGAAATAGACGCCCGAGTCCACATTCAAAAGCACGGCCTCGCCGTCAAGCTGCGCGGACACGACAGATGAGTTGACCGCGAGACTTCGCTGGACCACGTCCCTGACCCCCGCCTCCATTTGACCGATCCTAGGTGGGCCCCTTGAAGGACTCGTTAACCGCGCGTAACGAAAACATTGAGCGGGGCGGCGGCCGAAGCGGACACCCCGGTGGTGGTGACGCCAAACTGCGCGTCGAACAGCTCGCGGTACAGGCCATCCTGAGCGAGCAGCTGCGCATGTGAGCCCTGCTCCACGATTCGCCCGCCGTCCAGGACCAGGATGCGGTCAGCGCGCCGGATGGTGGCCAGGCGATGGGCGATGACCAGTGTGGTGCGCCCGCGCATCAGGTTGTCGAGCGCGGCCTGGAGCAGACGCTCCGAGCGCGCATCGAGCGCGGCCGTCGGCTCGTCGAGGATCAGAATGCGCGGGTTGCGCACCAGCGCACGCGCGATCGCGAGGCGTTGTTTCTGGCCCTCGGAGAGACGCACACCGCGCTCGCCCACTTCGCTGTCCAGACCGTGCGGCAGGCGCTCGATGAACTCCCAGGCGTGGGCCGCGCGGGCTGCGGCGATCAGCTCTTCGGTCGAGGCCTCCGGCCGGCCCAGGGCCAGGTTTGCGCGCACGGTCGTGGCGAACAGAAACGTGTCCTGAAACACCATGCCGATGTGGCGGCGGAGTCCGGCAAGTGACAGGTCGCGCACATCCGTACCGTCGAGCAGCACGCGGCCGGAAGTGGGCTCGTAGAATCGCGCCAGGAGACTGACCAGGGTGCTCTTGCCGGCGCCGCTGGGGCCGACCAGGGCGACCAGCTCGCCGGCGTGGGCGGTGAACGACACGTTGTGCAACACCGGCCGGTCCGGCTGATAGGCGAATCCAACCGCGTCAAAGGTGATGGTGCCGGTCACCTCCAGCGGGGCAAGCGCGCCGGGGCGCTGCTGGACCTGTGGCCGTGTTTCCAGGAACGTGCTGATCCGCTCGGCAGCGCCGAGTGCTTTCTGGATCGCGCCGCCCAGCCCGACCAGCTGCCGCAGTGGCGGGAACAGCAGGCTGAACAGCGTTTGCATAGCCACCAGTGTTCCCAGGCTCGCATCGCCGCGGATGACCAGATAGCCGCCATAGCCGACCACCACGAGCGACACGATGAGTGAGAACACGCTGCTGCCCGCGCCCATGGCGCCCTCCATCAACGCGACCCGCATGCGCAGGCGCAGCAGCTCGCCAAGCACGATCCCGAAACGCAGGCTTTGCGCCTGTTCGCACCCGAAGGCGACCACCTCTCGTAAGCCGGCAAGGCTCTCCTGCAGGTGCTGGGCGAGCTCGGCCACTTTCTCCTGGGCGCGCCGCGTCGCCGGCCGCAGTGGCCGTGTGAACACCAGCGCGACGCCACCCACCAGCGGCGGCAGGACCGCGCCGACCACGGCCAGCTGCCAGCTCAGGCTGACCAGCACCACCGCGCCGATGGCCAGTGCGACTCCGCTATTCAGCGCCGCGACCAGGGTGGAACCAACCAGGCCCACAGCGAGAGGGACGTCGTTGAAGAAGATCGACACCGTGCGCGCGCTGTGCTCGCGGTGCGAAAAAGAAACGGACAGGAGCTCGCAATGAACGAACAGTCGGTGGCGCAGACCGCGAGCGAGCTTCTCGACCAGGTAGGTTCGCAGCACCCCCGCAACCAGCCCTGCAGCGCTTGACACGAGCCACAGCCCGGCATAACTCGCCACCAGTGGTAGCAGGAGGTCCAGCTGTCGTGGCAGGACGACATCGTCGATCAGTCGTTTCTCAAGTAGCGGCATGACGAAGGCCAGCGGTGTCCCGATCAGCGTGAACACCGCCACCAAAGCCCACATGCGCCACGGCAGGTAGTCGCCGACGACCAGCTGCAGGAGGTTTCGCATGGGCGCGGCGATCAAGCAGCCGCGCGCGTCGCGCTCGGCGCAGGGACGCGCAACAGGTCCGCTCGTCTCAATCGGAACGTGCGCAGCCAGGTCTCGAGCCCGACGATGTGCACCAGGTACATGGCGTCGTTCCCGTTGCCGCCCGCCCGCAGTCGCTCGAGGCGTTCCCACAGGCGCTGCTGGTTGACGTAGCCGCGCTGGCTCACCTCCGGCCGCGCAGCCGGACCGAACGTCGCGACGTAGTCGGTCCACTGGTGCCGCACCGCTTCCACCAGCTCCGAGCCGAAATGGGTCTTGATCTGCCGCGAGCGGATGCGCTCGGGCAGGATTCCGCGCAAAGCACGTCGCGCCAGCTGCTTCGACGCGGCGTAGAACTCGTCCGAGCCGGGCTGGACCTCGAACTTCTGCTGCGGTGGAATCGCCAGCAGGAATTCGTGCAATCGGCGATCGGCGAAGGGTCGCCAGAATTCGACGGGCCAGGGTGTCGGGTGACGCCACGCTTCAGGCGGATACAGCAGCCCGTGCTCCCAGTGGCGCGTCGGGTTGGAGAAGCGTCGCTCCCTCTCAGCTCTGAGCGCCAGCCCAAAGTGGCGCTGCGCCAGCTCCGCCCGAAGATTGTCGGCCAGCCAGAACGGCAGCAACCGGCTGGCGTCTCTGGCGAAGCGGCGTCGAAGATACAGCTCGTCGATCGCCTTCTGGAGCGGCAGTGGCAGCAGTGGTCCCAGCGTGTGATCGATGAGAATCGTGCGCAACGGTTCGCCTGAGGTTCGGCGATAGACTCGCAGCAGGCGGAGGTACGCCGCGAGCTGCCCGTGGCGGAGGAGGGAGTCAAACACCAGCGGCGAGCCACCAACACAGCTGTCAGCGACGTCGCCCGTCAGCATCGCCCTGACGCCTGCCTGGGTCGCCGCCGAGCAGATGGCGTCGCGCGACTCGCGCACTCCCATATTGGGTGCTTCGAGAAAGCCAGTTGGCGCCGGCTGCAGCCAGCCACCGAC
Source organism: uncultured bacterium (assembly GCA_966426465.1). Taxonomy (GTDB): domain Bacteria; phylum Chloroflexota; class UBA6077; order UBA6077; family CF-72; genus CF-72. Next base: position 4,591 of record CBJLVJ010000071.1, read on the forward strand.
GCGCGGGAATGGGATGCAGCGCGCGTCCAGGTCGTACCTGGCCTGAACGTCGGCGATGTACTGCTGCTCGTCACAGTCGAGGCCCGGGTACACCAGGCTGAACGTGGTCAAGCCGGGCGTACGCGCGCGACCGGCGTTGATCAGCTCCATGGCGGTACACACCACGGACGACGAGTCCAGCCCGCCGCTCAGCAGGGCGCCCAGCCGGTGGCCAGTGCGCAGGCGTGCCCCAACAACCTGCTGCAGCAGTGCCAGGTAATGCTCGGCATACTCGTCGTCAGAGCGGTAGCGCAGCTCTGGCTGTGGCTGAAGGTCCCAGTAGCGCCAGGTTTGCTGGGACTCCGCGGTGACCACCAGGACGTGTCCGGCCGGTAGCGCATGGACCCCGGTGTAGAAGGTCGAGGGCGCCAGGTCGGCCTCGTTGCGACGCATGTGGAAGGGCACCAGCGACTCGCGGATGCGGTCCTCGTTGGGGGCGATCGGGACGGAAGGGTCCTGAAAGAGCTGGTGGATTTCCGAGGCCGCGGCGAACGTGCGCGCATCGCTGCGGTAGAACAGCGAGCGCTGGCCACTGGTATCGCGCGCGCAGACCAGACGCTGGTGGCGGGGGTCCCACAGCACGAAGGCGAAGTCGCCCAGCAGGCGCCGCGGCGCGTCGAGCTGCCAGGCTTCGTAGGCGCGCAGGATGAGCTCGGCATCGCTGGCCGTCGGCGGGGGTGGGTCGGGCAGGCGCGCCAGCAGGTCGGCGCGGTTGTCGAGGCGGGCGTCGACGATGAGGGCGCAGCCGGTGCGCGGGCTGAGGAGCGGCTGGTGCTGGGCGACGTCCTGGGGGGTGACGGTGAAGGCGGCGTGGCCGAGGGCGAGCGGGCCGACGAGGTGGATGGAGTTGCCGTCGGGGCCACGATACGGGACGGCGTCGAGCATGGCCTGGACGGCCCGTCGAGGGACTGGCCGCTGGTCGCGGTGGAAGACCACCGCGAGTCCACTCATGTCACGGCCTTTTCCAGCTCGGCCAGGATCGAGCGGTAGACCGACTCCTGGTGCTCGAAGCCGTGCGGGTAGCTCAGCACCGCTGTGCGTGCCTGAGCCAGCAAGCGCGCGTAGAGTGGCAGCAAGACGGCGTTCTCACTCGGCTCGAGCAAGGCGCGATTGAACGTGTGGGTGAGTAGCGCGCCGAGGCTTTCGCAGCCAGTCAGCGGCCGGACGGTCACATTCGTGCGGCCGCTGGCCAGCGGATCGTAACGCTCGAGCACGTACACCGCGTCGATGCGGGTGGGCGTCGAGGCGAACGGGTATCGAGCGTCAAGTCTGAGCAGCCGCTTGTGGTGATTGGCGCTGACAGGTGGCAGCGAATCTGCCAGGTTGAGCGCGGGGGCCACCGCGTCGGCCGCGAGCTTCATCGTGGGCACGCTCGGCACCGCGTACACGACCTCCCCGCGCGCCAGCAGCGGCAGCATGTCGTCAGTGATCAGGGTCGCGCCACGACGCAAGAGCAGCGCAGCCATGGTGGACTTGCCCTGGCCGGGCGGCCCGAGGAAAACGACCACCCGTCCTCCGATCTGAACCGCGCTCGCGTGCAGGCTCGGGTAGCCGAGCTGGTGCAGCACCAGGGCGGCCACCGGCCCGAGGAGCACCAGCGCGGGCATGCGGGGGTCCAGGTCAGGCATGGGGTAGACGTCCACCCGTCGCGCATCGGGATGGACGTGGGCGGTGCCAATACCGTCGTGCCAGAACCACGTGCCGCCTGCGCCACGATGGACGCGCGCCGCGAGACGGCCTGCGTGGCATGCGCCGTGGCACGGCAGCCCGGCTATCAGCCGCCCGTCGGGCGTCGGTTGGCCAAGGTTGGCGGGCATCGCGCGGAACACGCAATCGGAGGGTTCGCGGTCTGCATCTGCGGCCAACGCCGTGAGCGGGGGCAGCGGCAGGTCGCTGGAGACCCGCAGACCATAGACGGTGTATCGGAAGGTCCCCTCGCCGAACGTGCTGGCCAGCGCTGATCCGCCGCTTGTCGCCGGGGCCGGACGACGTTTGCCTGGCCCCGGGCGGCGGAACACGGCTAACCCACAGGCGCGCACTGCACGCTCGCCAGGTTGCCGCAGGCTGGATCGGTGCTGTTGACGTTGGCGATAATCGTGATGGTCTGTTGGGTGGTCTCGACGCTCGCGTCTTGTTTCGGGCCCGAGGACCCGAGCGTCAGCTCGTACAACCGCCCATACTCGACCAGCCCCGGCGGGGCATAAGGTCTTTTCACTCTCGCTTTGCGTTGGCCTCCCTTCTTAGCGGACTCGGGGTCCCGGCCACCGCCGCTACCTGGTGCCCGGTTTGTACGGTGCGCGCCGACCCGGCGGGCGACGCCACCCGGCCCCGGAGTCTCACCGTAGGTGAGGTGCGTGAGTAACTGATTGAGCGCTTGTAACGTTAGGATTAACCGAGTCGAGTGGATGTGACTACCCTCCGGGATGTGCTGCCGCTCGCCGCAGGCTGGACGCTCCTGTCGCTGCTGGGCGCGTTAGCCTGGGGGCGCTTCGTCGCCCGCACGAGCCGTGAGTCGCCGCTCGTGGGCCGGGACACCCAGGCCGAAGCTGAGTGCCACGCCGAGCGTGAGCTCGACCCACGCCGCGCCCAGTAAATAGCCGCCCACGATGTCCGAGGCCAGGTGGGCGTGCACCGCGACACGTGCCGCCCCGACTGCGAGCAGCAGCGCCAGCGCTGCCGCCAACGCGGCACGTCCCCAGCCCGACCCATGTGGCACGAGCAGGGCCACTGCCAGAAGGAGGGCCACGGTCGCGCGGACGGCGTGTCCGCTCGGGAAAAATGAGCCGTTCAACAGGCCGTCAAGAACACTGCTGGTGCTGCCGGGCGGTGTGCGATCGACCAGCAGCTTGCCGGCGAGCGCCAGGAGATCGGCCGACAGGTCGGCCAGCGCCAGCAGCAAAGCGACGCCACCCTGGCCGCGTCGCCACAAGACGGCCCCGCCAGTCAGAACGAGCAATGTCCAGACAGGCCAGCTGGCCAGTTGGCTGAGCGCATCGGCCAGGGCCAGGCCGCGCCCGCGGAGCGCCGTGCCGACGCTTGCGTCGAGGGCCAGCACCCAGCCAGCGCCGTCGCCGCGAACCGCCAGCGCCAGTGCGACGAAGGCAGCGAACAGGACGGCCGCCGCCAACCAGTGACGCGCTGCGGCTGGCATACGACGGAGGCCGTCCTGTGCAGACTCGCCGGTATCAGTCGGCGGCGGCTGCCAGCCCGGCGAGCTGTGGCGCGAGATCCTCGAAGGCCATTGGTAGAGCGTCGCTGGCACCGTCGTACGCGGGGCCGACATCGCTGGCCGGCGTCGTCCGCTTGGGTGGGCAGCTCAGCCGATAGCCAACGCCCTGGATGACCCGCAAGCTGCCGGTCCGTCGGCCCGGGGACAGGTTGAGCTTGCGGCGGATATGACAGATGTGCGTCTTCAGCGCGTTCGAATTGCTCGAGTCGTAATAGCCCCAGGCGTACTCGATCAGCCTCGAGTATGGAACGATGTGGCCCTCATTGAGTGCCAGAATGTACAGCAGTCTGAACTCCAGCACCGTCAGTTGGACGGGCTCACCAGCGTGGCTTGCTGTGTGGGTGTGCACGTCGAGCACCAGGTTGCCTACGCGCAGCTCGGTGGCCTGCTCGCGGAACGCGTAGGTCCTGGAGCGCCGAAGCACCGCCTCCATGCGCGCCGACAGCTCCCTGGCGCTGAACGGCTTTTTGATGTAGTCGTCCGCGCCCGTGCGCAGACCGTTGACCACGTCCTCCTCGTGGACTCGCTCGGAGACGATGATGATTGGGGTGCGTGAATCCTGGCGAATGCGCCGGCACACTTCCAGCCCGTCGAGCTTGGGCAGCGAGCTGTCGAGCAAGACAATGTCCGGCTCCTCGTCCTCCCACCGCTGGAGCCCACGCTGGCCGTCGAGCGCGGTCAGTACGTTGTAGCCGTCTCGACGCAGCACGTATGGAGATATACCGAGAAGTTGTGGACTGGCCGGCGTGTGAGTGACAAATGCGGCGTACCCTCCTGGTTGTTGAAGACCAGGGACGGCTGAGGGCCGTCCAGGGAGAGGTACGCCGCATGTTGAGCATAGTCCCTTCGGACAAGGCCGAACAGGATGCCTTGAAGATTGACCTGGACGCGCTCGTACGCGAGGGTGCACGCCGCATGCTGCTGGCGGCGCTCAAAGCCGAGGTGGATGAGTACGTCGCCCAGCACGCCGATCAGCGCGACGACGCCGGACATGCTGTCGTGGTCCGCAATGGTGTGGCCGAGCCGCGGAAGGTG
>CBJLVJ010000072.1:0-8891 GCA_966426465.1 uncultured bacterium
GCGCGCATGGCGCGCGTCAACGTGGCCAAATCGGTTCTGCTCGACCGCGATACACGCGCGTCCTACGACCAGGTCCGCGCCGCCATCCGACCGCCCTACGCGCATGTCGTGGTCGTGCCCCATGGCGCGGCCACGACCGTTCGCTACGCGCCCCACCACGCGACGCCTCGGCCACGCCATCGCGTGGTTTCGAACGGCGTCAAGCGAGCGTCGACGCGTGGCTTCGACCGTGGCACCGGGATCATGCTGCTGGTCGCGCTGCCACTCATCGCCGCCCTGGCGCTGTACGTGTTCCAGGCCTTCCAGCTGTCGATCGCGCCGCTGCGCGAGGCGCCGATCGATGCCAGTCTGCCGTCCGGCCCGATAAGCAGAACCACCAGCCGTGTTGCCGCCGACCCCTTCGTCACGATGCTTCCCTCCCAGCCGCCCGCTCTCGAGCTCACGACGCGCGCCTACAACTTCAGCATGGCCCGAGCCGACGCGACGCCCGAGAGCGAGCTGCTGCGCGCCGACGCGCGCCGCCTGCTACGTTCCGCCGCCACCGGCGACACCGATGGCTGGGACGCCGCCGTAACCGAGATCTGCCGCCTGGCCGGCCACTGCGACTAGTTCGGGGGCACGGTGGCGGCGAGGCGCTCGCGGATGCGCTCGACGAGGCGCAGCTCGACACAGCGGGCCGCCTCGCGGATCGCGTTCTGCATGGCATAGGGCGTCGAGCGGCCGTGGGCCACCACGCATACGCCGTTGACGCCCAGCAACGGCACACCGCCGTACTCCTCGTAGCTGAGCCGCCGACGCAGCCCCCGAAACGCCGGGCGCAGCGCCAGCGCCAGGCCCGCGCGTAGAGGGTTGCGCGTGAGCTCGCGGCGCAGCAGCTCGGTGACCGTCGTCACCACGCCCTCGGCGCCCTTCAGAAAGATGTTGCCTGCAAAACCGTCGACTACGGCCACGTCCACGACGCCCGCGGTCACGTCCTTGCCCTCGATATTGCCGACATAGTGAATCGGCATCGCCCGAATGAGCGGGACCGCCTCGCTGAGGGTCGCGTTGCCTTTGCCCTCTTCCTCACCGTTGGACAGGGTCGCCACGCTCGGTCGCCGCAGGTCAAGCGCGACCTCGGCGTAGATGCTGCCCATCAGCGCAAACTGGGCCAGCCATTCGGGCTTGACGTCGACGTTGGCGCCGACGTCAAGCATGATGCACGTGCCCTTGAGCGTCGGTAGCTGCGCGGCCAGCGCCGGTCGCTCGCTGGTGATGCCTTCGATGCGCCGCAAACCGAGCAGCGCCGTGGCCAGAACACCACCGGTATTGCCAGCCGAGACCAACGCGTCCGCGGCGCCCTTCTTGACCAGGTCAACGGCGGTCGCCATCGACGAGTGGCGCTTGGCGCGCACCGCCGCGGCCGGGTGCTCGTGCATCTCGATCACTTCCGGCGCGTGCACGATCTGCAGCAGGTGCGCTACGCCCGTCAGATCACCTTGCTGGCGAAGCGCCGCGCGGACGTCGGCTTCGCGACCGACGAGCTGAATCTCGTAACCCCACGCGCGCGCCGCTTGAACGGCCCCGGCCACTGGAGCCAGCGGTGCGTGATCGCCACCCATGGCATCCAGCGCGATACGAACCATGCGTCTCAGGCATTATTCCCGAACGCACCATGGGGCTGTTGGACGAGGTCCGCGCGCACGCGGCGACCGTTGCCAATGCAGCGCGCTTTGTCGGCATCGAGCACGAGCGCCTGGACACGTATGCTGCCTCGCTACCCGTCGAGCAGGCGCGCGCGCCAGAGCTCGATCCCGATACCCATTACGTGGGCGAGCGCGACAGCACGCTGGCGTACGTGATCACCCTCGACGCGATCAACTTCGGGTCGGGCTACTTTCCCCATCTCCGCAAGCGCCCCGGACTGTCAGGCTATTTCACGGTAGCCAGCAGCCTCAAAGATGTATGGCAAGCTCGCGGCCCGCTCTCTGCGCGAGACCTTCAGGGCCTGACGGCCGAGGCGTGCGCAAAGATTTTTGGCCAATCGCTCGAAGATGCGGCCGTTGCCGAGCTGATGGCCCTGTTCGCCCGTGCGCTCAACGACCTGGGCGCCTACCTCGCCGATCGGTTCGATGGAACCTTTCAAGCGCTCGTCGAGGCGGCCGACAGCTCGGCCGAGAACCTGGCCGGCCTGCTCGCGGCGATGCCGTTCTACGCCGACCGCGGCTTCTACAAGCGCGCCCAGCTGACGGGCGCCGACCTCTCCCTGGCTCGCGTGGCGCAATTCCGCGACCTGGACCGCCTGACCATCTTTGCCGACAACCTGGTGCCCCACGTGCTGCGCGTCGACGGCGTGCTGCACTACGACGCCGGGCTGCTGGCCCGCATCAACCGCGAAGAGCTGATCCCGGCCGGTTCGCCCGAGGAGCGGGAGATTCGCGCATGCGCTCTGCACGCGGTCGAGCTACTTCGAGATCGCCTGGACGGCGTCACCTCGATGCAGCTCGACTATGTGCTGTGGAACCGCGGACAGCAGCCCCGCTACAAGGCGCAGCCGCGGCACCGCACGCGCAGCGTGTTCTACTAGTCGGCGCTCGCGCCGGTGGGCACCGGCACGCGCTCCGGGGCTCGTGGCGCCTCGAGCTCAGCCACGTGCGGCTGCCGCGCTGGCCGCCAGCCGACTACTCGGCGCACGATCGCGGGCGCGCCGGCGACCAGGCCCTGGAAGTCGTCCATGATGGTGTAGATCGCCGGGATGAGCACCAGCGTCAGCAAGGTGCTGGTCAGCAGACCGCCAATGACCGTGACGGCCATCGGCGCGCGCCACTCGCTGCCCTCGCCAAGCTTCAGCGCGATCGGCGACATGGCCAGCACCAGCGCGGCGGTAGTCATCAGGATCGGCCGCAGCCGCGTCGGTCCTGCCTGCAGCAGCGCCTCGTTGCGCGCCAGGCCGCGCTTGCGCAGGGTGTTGGTGAAGTCGACCAGCAGAATTGCGTTCTTGCCCACCAGACCCGTCAGCAAGATCATCCCGATCATGCTCATCATGTTGAGCGTGTTGCCGGTAATCGCCAGCAGCCCGAAGGCGCCGACGACGGCCAGCGGCAGGCTGAACATGACCATCAGCGGGAAGACCAGGCTCTCGAACAGCGCCACCATCAGCATGTACATGAGCAGCACGCTCAGGCCGAGCGCCTGGAAGATCTGGCCGAACGACTCGGTTTGCTGTTGTGCCTCACCACCCTGGGTGACCTTGTAGCTGGACGGCACGGCGATGCGGTCCAGCCCGGCTTGAATGTCCTTAGAAACGTCGCCCGCGGTGCGTGAGCCGCTCAGACCGGCCGAGACGAACACCGATCGCTGGCGATCACGGCGGTTGACCTGTGTCGGCCCGCTCACCGAGCTGACCTGGGCCACCTGGCCCAGCTGAATGGTCGCGCCTCGAGGCGTCACGACCGGGATCTGCGAGACCTGCTCGACGCGCGCACGCTCATCAGGATTGAGGATGACGTTGACGTCCCAACCCGTGGTGCCCTGTGGGCGGAAGGTCGAGACAGTACTGCCGGCCAGGCCCGTGCGCAGGACGCTGGCTACCTGGCTCGGGGTCAGCCCCAGGTCGGCCGCCTGCTCGCGGTCGATGTGTACCACCAGCTCGGGATCGCCGGTGACGCCGCCGTCGTCCACGTCGACCGCGCCCGGCACTTTGCGGACGACGTCGGCCACCTGGGTTGCCAGCGTCTGCAGCACCTGCGGGTCCTCGCCCTGGATGCGCACCTGCACGCTCGAACCGCCATAGCTGAACATGCCGACGGAGCTGGCTTTGACCACGGCCCCGGGCACGTCCGCGCCAAAGGCGCGGGCGAGGCTGGCAAGCTCGGCCGGCGTGCGCGTCCGCTGCTTCTTGTCCTTGAGCTCGACGAAGATGCTGGCGAAGCGTGCTCGGCTCGAACCGAAGGCGCTCGTGCCACTCACGCCAACCGAGCTGAACACCTGGTTCACCTCGGGCATGGCGAGCAAGCGCTGTTCCACCTTCTGGGCCGCCGCGTTCGTCACGTCGAGCGTGGTGCCAGCGGGCATCTCGATGGTGACTTGCATCTGGCTGTTGTCAGCCTCGGGCATGAACTCGGTGCCCAGCAGACCGGTGCTGACCAGCAGAATGCCACCCACGAACGACAAGAGTCCTGCGCCAACGATGGCCCAGCGCGCGCGGCGACCGATCGCAAACCGCAACACGCGACCGTACGCATGCGCAAGGCGCTCGTAGCCGCGGTCCCAGGCGCGCCCGAACAGCGTGAGCGGGTTGCGCGTGGGCGTCGCCCTGGCCTCGCCGTTGTCTCCGCGGCGGTACCAGCGGCTGGCGAGCAGTGGCGTGAGCGTGAACGACACGAACAGCGAGAACAGCGTGGCCGAGATCACCACCAGCCCGAATTGACGGAAGTACTGGCCGGTAATGCCCGACATGAAGGCGATCGGCGCGAAGACCACCACGTCGACCAGCGTGATGGCGATCGCCGCGAAGCCGATCTCGCCGCGCCCGCTGACGGCCGCCTCACGCGGCCCCTCGCCCATCTGCAGGTGCCGGAAAATGTTTTCGAGCACGACGATCGAATCGTCGACCAGGATGCCGACCGTCAGCGTCAGCCCCATCAGGCTCATCATGTTCAGGCTCAAGCCGAGGAAGAACATCACCGCCAGGGTGGCAATCAGGCTGGTCGGGATCGCCAGCAGCACGATCAGCGTGCTGCGGAAGGTGTGCAGAAAGAGCAGCAGCACCAGGCCAGTGAGGAACACCGCCTGGGTCAGCTCGCGCTGGACGTCGCTCAGGCTGTTGCGCGTGAAGATCGAGGTGTCCAGCGAGACGGTCATGTGCACGTCGCCCGGCAGCTCGGGTTGGAGCTGAGCCACGGTTTGCTTGATCCGGTCGGCGGTCTCGACGGTATTGGCGCTCGATTGCTTGAGGATGCTCACGCCGAGCGCGGCGCCGCCGTTCGTGCGCTGGACCGTGCTGACCTTTTTGTACGTGTCGACGACCGTCGCCACGTCGCGCAGGTAGATCGGCCCGCTGGCGGTGCTGGTCACCAGCACACCGTTGAGCTCGGCCGGTGTCTGCGCCTGGTTGTCGAGTCGGACAGTCCAGTCCTTGCCCTGCTGCGTCAGGCTGCCGGCCGGCACATTGAGGTTGTCGCCGGCCAGCGCCTGATTGACCTGCAGGATGCTCAGCCCGCGCGCTTGTAGCTTCGCCTGGTCAACCTGGACCTGGATCTCGCGTTGGAGCCCACCGTAGATGGAGACCTGCGCGACACCGTCGGTCGCCTCGAGGCGCTTCTTGATCCTGTCCTCGGCGAGCCGCTGGAGCTGGCCGAGGTCGCGGTTGCCGCTGATGCTGAGCTGCATCACCGGCTGCGCGTTCGGGTCGTATTTGGCGATGGCCGGGTCCTTCGTATCGGTCGGCAGCAGGCCGCGAATGGCGCTGACCCGCCGCTCGACGTCGATCGAGCTGTCCCGCGGCGCCTTGTCGGTGAAGAAAATGATGACCGTCGACAGGCCCTCAACCGAGGTCGACTGGATGTAGTCGATGTCGTTGATGCTGGCCACCGCGTCTTCCACTGGCCTGGTCACCAGTGTGTCGACCGCGTCGGGGCTGGCGCCTGGATACGGTGTCGTGACGACCACGATCGGAAAATCGAGCGCCGGTAGCAGGTCGACGCCAAGCCTGGTCCACGACACGAGCCCGACCACGAGCAGCGCGCCGATGACCATCAGCATGAACAGCGGCCGCCGGATCGCGACGTTGGTAAGCCACATTACGCTTCGCTCCTACATTCGCCCGACAACGACTCAGCGCGCATACGCCGTCGTGGCCTGAACCTGAGGTGTGACGATGTCGCCCTCGGCCAGCTCGTTCAGACTGCTGGTCGCGACGAGTTGACCGTCGTCGATGCCCGTCAGGACCTCGGCGAGCTGGTCGTTCTGCAGACCCAGCTTGACCGGCTGGCGATGGACGCGACCGTTCTGATCGATCGCGATGACCGTCGACGCGGCGCCCGGCGCCCCGCTCAGGACCGCCGTTTTGGGCACGACCAGCGCGTCGTGCTTCTCGGCGGTCACGATGTTCAGGCGAGCGAACATGCCGGCGCGTAGTTTGCCCTCGTTCTCCTTCGGCTCCACCCGCACGGCGGCCGTGCGACTCTTGCTGTCGATGGTGGGCGCGATGGAGCGCACCGTGCCACTGAACGACTGGGACGGAAAGGCCGGCACCTGGAGCTGCACGGCCTGGCCTTCGGCGATCTGACCGAGCTGGCCTTCTTCGACGTTGACCACCAGCTCCAGCGACGGCGGCACGAGCGTCACAATGGGCGTCTGTGGACTGACCAGCGCGCCCGGCGACGCCAGTCGCTCGGAGATCACGCCGTCCACCGGCGCGACGATGGTCGTGTCTTTGACGCCCAGGTCGGCCAGATCGAGCTGGGCGCGGGCCTGATCGACGGTCGCCTGCGCGGCGGCGAGGTCCTGGTCGGTGTACGGGTTCTCTCGCGCGTGCAGCTGAGCCTCGGCCTGAGCGACCGCCTGCTGCTGCTGTTGCACGTCGTAGTCGGTGTAGGGTGCCCTGGCCTTCTGCAGCTGCAGTTGTGCCTGCTGGACCTGGGCGCGCTGCGCGCGAATCTCCTGGTCAGAGCTGGGCTTGCTCGCGAGCGCCAGCTGCTGCATGGCCTGATCGACCGCCGCCTGGGCCTGCTGGACGTCCTCGTCGGTCGGGCCCGAGTTGAGCTGCTCGAGCCGGGCTTCGTCACTCTTGAGCCGTTCGCGCGCGGCGGTGACCTGTGACATGGCGCTCTTCAGCTGTGCGTCCTGGGTGCCGTTCTTGATCGCGTTCAATCGCGCCTGCGCGACGGCCAGGTTCTGCTGGCCCGCCGTGAGCTGACTCTGGGCCTGGTCGCGCTGAGCCTGGACCTGCGCGCGCTGCGCCTCGATTCCGCCGTTCTTGATCGCGTCGAGCCGCGCCTGTGTGGCGGCGACGTTCGCCTGGGCTTGCGTGACCGCCGCCTGGAGCTGCGCCTGTGTGGCCGGTCCGCCGCCACGTCGCAGCAGGTCGAGCTGGCCCTGAGCGGCCTGTACCGCGGCGTCGCCCGCCTGCACGGCCGCGCCGGCGGCAGCTTTGGCGTCACCGCAGGCGGTGCCGTTGTGCGAGATCTTCTGGCCGGTGAGCGGGTTGGAGCTATCGGCACAGGGTGGGTTGACGCCCTGCTCGAGCGCCGTCTGCTGCGCTTCGGCGGACTGCCGCTGCGATTTGGCCTGTTGGAGCGCGGCCTCGGCCTGGGCGATCTGCGCCTGGGTCGGGTTGTTGCCCTGGGCCAGCCCGGCCTTCGCGGCGTCCAGCTGTGCCTGGGCCTGATCGGCCGCGGACTGCGCCTGCTGAATGTCGGCCGGAGCGCTGCCTTTCAGGTTGTTCAGGGCGGCGTCGGCGGATGCGACAGTGGACTGCGCCGCCGCCACGCTGGCCGCCAGTGAGTCGACCTGGCTCTGGGCGGCTTGCAGATCGGCCGCGTTGTTGCCGCCGAGGGCCGCGTAGGCTGCCTCCGCACTGGCCAGCGCCGCTTTGTCGGAATCGACCGCGCTCTGGGCCGCCTGCTTGATGTCGCTGGTGGCGCCGTTGTTCAGGGCGGCCAGTTTGGCATTCGCCGCGTCGAGCGCATCCTGCGCCTGCTGGACGGCTTCAGGACGCCCGCCCTGCACCATCAGGTCGAGTCGGGCCTGCTGCGCGTCGAGCGCCGCCAGGGCCACCTGGACGTCCTCGAGCCGACCGCCCGCGAGCATGTTCTGCAGGTGGATCTGCTGCTGAACGAGCGCCGCCTCCGCGCCAGCCACATCGTCTGCCTTCGGGCCGGCCTGGAGCGAAGCGAGTTTCGCCTCGGCCCCGGCCAGACTGGCGCGCGCCTGGAGCGCGGTGATCTGTACGCTCTCCTGCTCGAGCGTGGCCAGCGTGTCGCCAGCAGTGACCCGGCTACCAACATCCACCAGCACGCGCTCGACCCGGCCAGATGCTTTGGGCAGCACGCTGATCTGCTCGCGCGCGCGGATATCGCCGCTGTAGGACAGGCTTTGCTGAATGTCGCCGCGGGTTGCCAGCTGGGCAGTCACCGCCGCGGCCGGCACCGGCATGGGCGTCGCGGCCGTCGCGGCGCTCTGGCGTGGGGCGCAGGCGCCGAGCAGCAGGCTCGCGGCGGCCACACCGCCGATCGCCAATCGGGTGACAGAGGGACGGGCCATGACTACGAGCCTCCCGTGTGCTGAGTGCCATTTGTGGATGCTTTCGCCGGTGCCTGAGCCGGCGTGAACAGCGGCCGGCTCGGACTGGCCAGGCCGCGGTCCAGTAAGGACACGTACGCCGGTTTCAGCGCTTCGAGGTCGACCTTGCGCAGACCGGCCACCGACAGCAGCAGGATGCCCTCGTTGAGCGCCATCATCAGCTCGACCGACGCGTCGATGTCGACGTCGTCGCGCACCTCGCCGCGCGCCTGAGCCTCGGACAGGAGCCAGTGCAGGAACTGGCGGATGCTGTCGCAGCGACGTTGCTGGCGCTCCTGGATGCGTTCGGATTTGGCGGCTTCGGCCAGGAACTCGACGGTCACGCGGGCCAGCGGCAGCAGGTCGTCTGAGAGCGTGTGGAAGAAGTAGTCGACCGCCTCGCGAGACTTGTCGGCCATCGGCCCGGGCTGGCGGAACAGCTGGTTGAGGTAGCTCAGGGTCTGTTCGGCGCGCTGGTCGCTGAGGGCCAGGAACAGGTCTTCCTTGGACGGAAAGTAGGTGTAGATGGCGCCAACCGACAGGCCGCTCTGACGGACCACGTCGTCCATCGAGGTGGCGTGGTAGCCCTGGCGAGCGAAGCACAGGGTGGCCGCGGTGAGGATCTGCTC
>CBJLVJ010000073.1:0-8843 GCA_966426465.1 uncultured bacterium
TGTCGATCGCTGCGCCCCAGCCCGTGACCAGAACAAAACGCGTCCGCGACCAGCGCCTGCGCACAGCCTCAGCCAGGTCCCAGCCGTTCCTGCCGGGCCCGAGACCGAGGTCCGAGATCACCAGCTCGAACGGTTGCTCCTCCAGGTACGCGAGGGCCTCCTCGGCCGTGGCAGCGACCACCACGTGGTGGCCACGTTGCGTCAGGACGAGACCGGCCATGCGCGCCAGTTGCTGCTCGTCCTCGACCACCAGAATGCGGATGCCCCGGACGGGCGCCGAATCCGGCTCCTCGGCACGTGTCCCTGTGCGTCGACGACGATTTGCGGCGCGCGGAAAGGTGAGCCGAAAGGTCGTGCCCCGACCGGGTTCCGACTCCAGCTCGATCGTGCCGGCGTGCCGCTCCACGATCGTCAGCACCTGGGGCAGGCCGAGACCCGTCCCGCGCTCGCCCTTGGTGGTGAAGAAGGGATCGAAGATACGCGCCTGGACGTCGGGCGGCATGCCCGTGCCAGTGTCCCGGACTTCGATGACGATGCGCTCGTCGTGCTCGCGTCCCAGCAGGTAGATCGCTCCGCCCTGGGGTAGGGCGTCGACCGCGTTGAAGATCAGGTTCGTAATTGCCTCGCGCAGTGCGCTGGGCGAGCCGTCGATCGCGCACTCGCGCTCGCACTCGACGACCAGCTCGATAGGCCGACCCTCGGCTTGCGGCGCGTCCCTCCAGCGGGGCGCGGTCAGACGCGCGACATCGTGCAGTATTTGCGGCACGTCGATGCGCTCGACCTCCGAGAGCAGCTCCTGGGTGCGCACGAACGACAGCAGGCCGCGCAGCGCCTCACCACCTTCGATGGCAGCCCGCGCGGTGATCTCGACCATCTCGCGCACGCGTGCCACATCAGGCGTGGCCAACGTGAGCTCCTGCCGCGCCATATCGCTGTAGCCGGTGATCAGCGCCAGCGATTGGTTCAGGTCATGGGCGATTCCGCTGGCCATTTCGCCGAGCGCGCGGAGACGCTCGCCTGTGGCCAGTCGGTGGCGTACGGCCTCGGCCTCCTTGCGCGTGGTGATATCCATCGTCACGCCGCTCACCGAGCGCACCTGGCCGCGGGTATCGCGGTTCGGTTGACCTTTGACCAGCAGCCAGCGCTCCCGCTGATCGGCCCCGCACGTCGTGCGCGTCTCGACGTGCAGCTCGCGGCTGTGCTCGAGCGTCTCGCGAAACGCACGCTCCACCTTTGGCCGATCCTCGGGGTGGACATGCGTCAGCATCTGGGCCAGCGCGCAGTGCGCCGGGCCGGCCGACGCGCCCAGCGGCGCGAGCTCACCGGACCACTCCAACGTGTCGCGGGCAACATCGTAGTCCCACACGCACATGTGGCCGGCTTCGAGCGCCAGCTTCAAGCGCTGCTCAGCCCGCTCCAGGGTGTGGCTATCGTGTGTCGTCCCGTCCACCTCGGGCCTCCACGCTGGGCGGAAAGCAGCACGGACTGTGCCGTCTGGCACGGGCTTTGCCGCAACTGAGGACGATCCGAAAGGAGGTAGATGGCATGCGACCTCGACCGACGAGGCGAGTCTGGCGCGACATGTCCATGTCCGGCTGCGATCGACACGGGGTCAGCCGTGGGCGGGCTGCGTGGATGTGCCTTGGCAGCAGCCTGGCTGGCGGAGTGCTGATGTACTTCCTCGACATGGAGCGCGGTCGGCGACGCCGCCACATGCTGCGCGACCAAACGCTCGCGCGCATGCGACGGTTTGGTCGGAGCCTGGCCGGGATGTGGCGAGGCGCCGCCGCGGAGACGTACGGCGTGTCACATCGCATCGTACACCTGGTTCCCAGGACGACCGAGGTGCCTGACGATGAGACGTTGTGCCAGCGCGTGGAAAGTCAGCTGTTCCGCGATCGGCATATCCCCAAAGGCAACCTGAACATCAACTGCGAGCACGGCATGGTCATCCTGCGCGGCGAGCTCGATAGTCCGATGGACATTGGCCGGCTCGAGGAGCGGGTGCGGCGCATCCCGGGCGTCCGCGGCGTGCAGAACCTGCTGCACCCGCACGGCACCCCCGCACCCAACAAAGCGCGCTCGTACGTCGCGGCAGGCTAAAGTTCGACCAGGATTCCTTCGCGCACACCAAAGACCTCCAGCGGCTCGAGCACGTCCAGGGCCTGGCTGATGTCCGCCGCGCTCACCGCGCGCGACAGCTCCAGCGTGCGGATGGTCTCGGGCCGCAGGTAGCGCCCGAGCATCGTAAAGTCGGTCGTGCCCTGACCGGGCGCCAGGTGGTCGCGACCCGCGCGGGTGTCATGGATGTGCATGCCGACGATCTGCCTGGCATAACGGCGCAGCAACTCCTCGTGTTCCACGAAGCCCAGATAGTCAAGCTTGGCGCCGTGTCCGGCGTCGTGCCAGTAGCCGACTGGCAGGCCCTCGCACGCTCCTAGAACGACCGCGAATTCGTCGAGGCTGGGAATTTCGAAGTAGCCGTCGCGGCATTCCAGGCCCAGCCGCACGCCGCCGCCCAGCGCGTGTTGGCCGAGCGCGCGCATGCTCTCGATGGCTGCGTCGAGGTGCGGCTGCTTGTTGGCTTCGCGCTCTCGCCAGGCCGAATCGCGCAGGCGCAGGTGCTCGTCCGACAGGCGCCCGTAGCGGGCGATAGTGTCAAAGATCGCCGCCTGCCGCGACACGACGCCGGTGTTGCCCAGGTGGACGACGATGGCCCTCGCGCCAATCTCGGCGGCGGCGTCGATGGTCGCTTTGTGTGCGTCCACCGCGCGCATGCGCTCGCCGGGGTTGGTCGAGGCGAGCGCGTCGCCGACGCCCATGACCACGCCACACGGCGCGTGGAGGCTGGCGATCTGCATGTCGCGTCGATCTGCCTCGCGGGCCAGGGCATCCAGGCCCTCGGGGGTGAAATGCGCGTACGCCTCCAGCCGTCGGAAGCCCAGGCTGCGATGCTGGTCGAGCAGGTGAGCGGGGCTGGCGCCGGGTCCATTCCAGGACGTCGAGAGCCCGATCGGTTCAGTCACGGCTGTCACTGTAACGTGTCGGCTGCGGTGCGCCTGGCGGGCAGGACGGCCACCACGGCCACCGCCGAGACACCGAGCAGCGCCCACAGGATCGGCTCGTAGCTGTGCAGCGCATCGTAGGCTGCGCCAGCGCCGAACGGCGCCGCGGCCTGAGCCAGAGACAGCATGAACTGGAGGACGCCAGCGATGCTGGCGTACTCGGCCGCGCCGTACAGGTCCGCCAGCAGCGCCGGGCGGGCCAGGGTGGCCAGGCCACGCTGCGCGCCGAAGAGCACCACGAACAGGAACACGCCTGGCGTCGAACGAACGAGAAGCAGGACCAGCAGGGACAGCGGTTGCAGGGCGAGGATGCAGGCCGCCAGCAGGCGTGGTCTGAGGCGGTTGCCGAACGGCGCCAGGAACAGACGTGCGAGCACCTGCATGGCCCCGACCAGTCCGGTGAGGGTCGCCGCGAACGTGGCGTCGTAGCCGCGATCCGCCAGGTACGGCAGGAGGTGCACACTCACCGCGGCCGTGGCGATCGTTGCCAGCCAGAATGCGGCCGTCAACCAGCGAAACGACACGTGCCGCAGTGCCTCGCCCACGCGCATGCCGGCCGGCCGCTTGCTCGGACCGGCTCTGGGTGGCCCGCCATCGGGACCGAGGCCCAGGTCCTCGGGCCGTCGGCGCAGCAGCAGCGCGTGTGGCCCGATCGTGCCGAGCGCCAGGATGATCGCCAGAATCATCAGCGACGTGCGCCAGCCAGTCTGCTGCACCAGCGTTCCGGCGAGCGGAATGAAGATGGTGCTGGCAAAGCCGGCCATCAGCGTGATGACGGTGAGCGCCCGCACACGGTGGCGGTCGAACCAGCGCGCCGCGGTAGCGAAGGCGGGGTCGTACAGCGTGGCCGACATACTCAGTCCGATGCCGGCCCAGATGAGATAGAACTGCTGGAGCGTGCCGACGCGCGACCAGGCCAGCACGAGCAGGGTGGCGGCGATCGAGCCGAGGGTCATCAGCACGCGGGGCCCGTGTCGATCGAGCCAGCGGCCGACTGGAATGGCGGTCAGGCCGGCAAGCAGCAGCGCCAGCGAGAACGCCCCGGTCATGTCGCCGCGCGACCAGCCCAGGTCGGCCTCCATGGGCGTCAGATAGACCGTGAACGCGTAGTACAGGATGCCCCACGAGATGGTCTCGGTCACGCCGAGCGTGACCACCAGCACCCAGCCGTAATACACGTGCGCCGTACAGGCTAACCTCGGCGCCCGCCGCGCCGCGCCAGGCTGACGCGCCAGCCAGCGCCCGCTGGAGAACCAGCGCCGGCTTGTTACGGACCGTTACCTGAGCTTCACCGAACCGCCACGGCTTTGATGGTTTCGTGCCGCTTGAAATGTCCAGCAACCACTTCGCCGTGCCATACGATTTTTCACAATGGCTTCCGAGGATCCGCTCGTGCTGGTGGTCGAGGATGAGGACGCCATTCGTGAGGTTCTCGCCGACGTGCTCGAGGACCGCGGGTTCCGCGTGGTGAGCGCCAGCAACGGCGCCGAAGCCCTGCGCTGCCTGGACGTGTCGCGGCCAGACGCCGTGGTGCTCGACCTGCTGATGCCTGTGATGCACGGCTGGGCATTCATGGAGACGTACTACGAACGCACCGGTGGCGCATCGATTCCGATCGTGGTGGTCTCGGTCAATCCGGTTCTGCCGCGTTCGTTTGAACGCTTCGGCGTGCGGCGCATCATCGCCAAGCCATTCAACATCGACGAGCTGGTCGATGCGGTCCAGCACGCGGTGGCAACCCCCGCCGCCTGATCGCCCTCGATTCCGCCAATACCGCCGGTGATCAACTGGGCGACGCTACTCCAGGTGTACGAGCGTCTGACGCCGGCCGATCACCAGACGCATCGGCGCTATTCGTTTCATGTGCCGCTCGGCTGCGAGGAGCTGCGGGTGCGCGTGAGCTATACGCCGAAAATGCTGGCCGCGGCGGACTCGGCCGTGCTGCTCGTGGAGGCTCGCCGACGCCGGGCAGCGTCGTTGGCGGCGCGAATTGGCGATCGACTGGCCGAACGATGGTCGACCGATATGGCCGCCGGCGTGCCGAACGCGCGCGTGCCGAACCTGCTGACGATCTCGCTGGACGATGCCTCGGGCAGGTACCGCGGCGCCGCTCATCGGCACGCGCCACGCCAGGAGCTCGTCGTCGGCCCGCGGCTGGCAACGCCCGGCCTGGTGGCTGGTCCGCTGGACGCCGGCGACTGGACGCTTACGCTGAGCGCTCACACGCTCGTGTCGCCGCAGTGCGATGTCTCGATCCAGATAGGCGCCGTGACTCCTTCGAGCTCGCCCTGAGTGGTGCGGCGCGTGGCATAGACCGCACGCACATTCGCGGCGATGCTGACCGTCTCGACGGTCGCGCCGGCTGACGCGTGCGCTACCCAGCCGGACCCGCCCACGGCCTCGCCGAGCAACGCCACGTCTCCACCGGCGCGCTCCAGCACCAGCGCGAGCGTCCCACCCGAGTACGCCGAGACTCTGCGCCTTCGAAGCGCCTCGAGCACGCCCGCGCGACTCCGCTCGCGCGCATACAGGTAGGTTGCGGCGCGCGGCCGCGCCGCGGCTGCCCTGGAGTGCACGTCCCCGGCGGCCACCGGCGCCACATGGGCGCCGCGTCTCAGCATGTCTCGCCACAGCGCGAGCGGCACTTCGGCATGCGGCCTGGGCGCCGACAATACTTCCCACAGATCGACTGAAGCTGGATCGATCGACCACTCCCACGCGCAGCCGCTGCACTCGGGTGAGCCGAGCGCGGCCGGATGCGCCACACTGAGGAGACCTCCTTCACCTCGAACACGCGCCGCCAGGTCGTCCATGCCGCGAGCTTCGAGGTCGCGCCACTCCGGAACGGTGCCTACCCCAAGGATCACGGCGTGCCCCCGGAAAGTCGTCACTTCCACACCGGGCAGCAGAATCAGGCCGAGCCTGTCGGCCACCTCGATCGCCTCCGCCACACCGCTGTTGGTGTTGTGATCGGTCAGCGCGACGGCGTCATAGCCGGCCTCACGGCACGCCTCGAGCATAGCCGGCACGCCATCCTGGCCGTCGCTGTGCAACGTGTGCAGGTGCGGTTCGAGCTTGAGCAGCCGGAAGCCGCGCGCGGCGTAGCGAGCCTGCGGACCTGGCTCTATCATCCCGAAATGCTAGAGGCTCCGCACCCGGACTCCGTTCTCCGCACCGAGTCTGGCCGCGAAGTGCAGCTCAAGGTCCACCAGTGCGTGTGGAGCGGCGAGTTTCCAGGCAATTCGCTGGCCGCCATCCGCGAGTGCTATCGCGCGCATGTCGCTCGCGCCGAGATCGATCTTGCCATGCTCGCCGACCGTGACTTTCTGGTGGTGCACGACCTGGACCTCGCCCGAGCCACCGATGGCTGTGGACTCGTCGGCGACCTGTCCGCGCAACGTGCGGAGGGACTCCACCTGGCGCACGCTGGCCATCCAACGGGCGAACCGGTGCCTCTGCTCAGTCAGGTGGTCGATGCGATCGCCAGTGAGCCATACCCGACACTTCTGGAGCTGGACCTGAAGGACCACCGGCCGTGGCCGTGGCGTCGTGTCGACGAGCTTGCGGCCCTGCTGGAGCCGGTGAGGGACCGCATCACGTTTGGAGGTGGAGCTGATTGCAATCTGTCTCGACTCCACCAGGTCGACTCCGGCCTGGCGATGGGATTCACCATCAGCGAGTACCTGGATTGGCTCCCGCCGGAAGCCTGGACCGGAGTGCGCAATGCATACGGCTACCTGGACGCGCATCCGCGCGGATCGCAGCGGTTCGGCCCGACGCGCGACTACCTGCGGGAGCGGCTCGACACGATCCTTTCACTGGTGCCGACCGCCCGCGATATCCACATCCGCCTGTCCGCCGCAATCCAGATGGTGCGCGACGGCTTTACTGACCTGACAGAGCTGCTCCATGCGCGCGGCATGCTGCTGGATGTGTGGACGTTGAACGCGGGTACGCCCGGCTGGCGCGAGCGACTGGCGGCGGCGGTGGCTCTGGGCGCCGACGTGATTACCACCGAGACGCCGCGCGAGCTGGCGCGGGTGTATTCCGACCCGTGAGCGTGGCACCCGGCCTGGTCTGGCACCACCGCGCGGGGAGTTAACGTTTGTTGGTTACCAGCGACCACGAGCGCATTCTCGTACCGTCGCGTGCCTGCCAGCTTGCTAGCATTGGCTCCACCTGGGAGGAATCCGCAGTGATGACACCTGAAACCGGCGGGACGGCCGGTGAGCTCTCTGCCACGAGCTCCGATGGGCAGACTTGCCGCGCCGTGCGCCAGCTGAGCGCGGTCACCGCTTTGCGCGTTCCGCGGCGGGAGTTCCTGCTGCTGGCCGGGCGGGTCTCCCTGGGCGCCAGCTCGGCGGCGCTCCTGGCGGCGTGCAGCTCGCCGACTGGACAGGCGCCGGCCCCTACCGCCGCCCCGGCCGGACAGGCGCCCGCCGCCACCGCTGCGCAGCCGACCCAGGCCGCCGGCAAGCCGGCTGCGCCCACCGCGGCGGCGGCGCAGGCGCCGACCACCGCGCCGGCCGCCAACCCGACCGGTGACATCAACCTGTACGTCGGTGGCGACGTGAACATCCGCGACCTGTGGCAGAAGCAGCTCCTGCCGGCGTACAAGAAGGTCAAGCCGGATGTCAATTTCACGCTCGTGTTCGACGAGCACGCGTTGAGCGAGCAGGCCGTCTTCGACAAGCTGGCCGCAGCCAAGCAGGCCGGCGCCGTTTCGGGCGTGGACCTCTGGGAAGCGGGCGGGCGGCTGGCCCAGGGCGGCGCGGTCGGGCTGATCCAGAAGGTCACGTCGAAAGAGGTCCCCAACCTGGACAAGGTGCCCAAAGACAGCGTCGATCGCTTCGGAAGCTTCGGCGTGCCGTATCGGGCCAGCTCCGTGATCCTGGCCTACAACAGCGCCGAGGTAAAGGATCCCCCGCGCACGCTGGATGACCTGATCAACTGGGTCAAGAGCAACGACGGCAAATTCACGTACAACCCGCCCGACAAAGGCGGCTCCGGCGGGAATTTCACCACTCGCGTCCTCGAGTCGGGTATTCCGCAGGACCAGCTGACGTTCTTCCAGACGCAGTACGACGAGTCGAAAGAAGCGTTGTGGGAGCCGGGCTGGCAGATCTTGAAGGACCTTCACCCGCACATCTTCAACAACGGGTTCTATCCGGCCGGGAATGTGCCCGTGCTGCAGACGCTGGGCAAGGGCTCGATCTCGATGGCGCCGGTGTGGTCGGACCAGAGCCTGAGCTACCTCGCTCAGAAGCTCCTGCCGCCCGAGATCAAGCTGCTGCAGATCGATCCTCCGTTCGCCGGCAGCGCGGCTTACCTGGGTATTCCGTCGGACAGCAAGAACAAAGAGGTGCTGTACGACTTGTTGAACTGGCTGCTGACGCCCGAGCCGCAGAACCTGATCGTGGAGCAGATCAACGGCTATCCCGGCCTGGACTGGAAATACATGCCGCCAGACGTCCAGCAGAAATACGCCGACGTGGCCAAGGCCTATAGCTTCGAGTTCAGCCCCCAGTTCAACACCGACCGCAACAAACAGTGGTACGAGAAGGTCGCCGGCACACCGCCGCCCGCCTGACCGCGGCGCGCCCGCGTTTGTCCCATTCGCGTTCACCGGTGTATGGGCCCCCGCTCACGGGGCTGGCCGATCGCGCAGATCGCCGGCGCGAGGCGGCCATCGGCCTGGCCATGGTCGCGCCGCCCATCGTGGTCCTGGTGCTGCTGATCGTCGTGCCCGCGGTCCAGGCCACCATCTTCTCGCTGGGC
>CBJLVJ010000074.1:0-8835 GCA_966426465.1 uncultured bacterium
GACCCTCGTCGGTATCGACGTAGATCTCGAACACCAGGCCGGTGTAGTAGCGCAGGCCGCGAGCGAGACTCAGGTCGACTTCGATATGCAGGCCGGATGACAGTGGCCCGTAGGCCTGCAGGAGCCCGAGGGCGGCGGTGACCTCGTCGAGCGGCGCGGTGCTCAACCCGCGCTTTTCGAGGACCGGTCGAAGCATAGCCTCGAGCCGCTCGGGCGGGGCGGCCGCGGCGTGCAGCTCGGCGACAAACTCGAACGCTGCACGCACCTGGTCGGTCGGGTCAGGTCGCCTGGCTTTGGCCAGCAGTCGCTGGATGATGTGCGCAGGCTGGCGCGCGCCGCCTTCGACCGGCAGACTGGCGCGTCCCAGAATGTCGGCGGCAATGGTGGTGGCCTGCTCGGGCGGCAGGTCGGCCAGGCTGGAGGGCAGGCCAGGCACGGCTTCGCTGGCCAGGCCGTTGCTGATTGGTCCGCCGAGCAGGTCGACCACGCGCGCCACGGCGGCGTCGGTGGTGACCCGCCCGCGGGCGATGGGCTCCATCTGATCGAGCACCAGGCCCTGCGCGTGCTCGCTCATGCCGAGCTGCGCCAGCAGCTGGAGGGCCGCGCCCAGGTGGCCGACAACCAGCCGGTAGCGTTTGACGCCGACCGACTCCAGTCCTGAGCAGGCCAGGTGGAGCACCTCAGCGTCGGCGATGGCGCCGGATGCGCCCACCAGCTCGATGCCAACGCCGGTGAACTGGCGCGATCGGCCGCGCGACGGGCGCTCGTAGCGAAACATGGGTCCGGCGTAGTGCAGCCGCAACGGCAGGCTTCGCCCCTGGAGCTCGTCTACGAACGCGCGCATCACGCTGGCGGTGAGCTCGGGCCGCAGGCACAGGCGGCGATTCCAGTGCGAAAACGCGTACATGCGCGCCACGATCTCGTCGCCTGACTTGCGCAGAAACAGCTCGAGCGGCTCCAGGATCGGGGTTTGAATGCCCTCGTAGCCGAAACGCTCGAAGCCGTCCCGCAGGCGCGCTTCGAGCCGGCGCAGGCGCGAGTCGTCGGGCGGCAGGACGTCGGCCGTGCCGCGGACACGTTGAATGGGCGCGAGGGAAGCGCTCACGTGATCCGAAAGTGTACGAGCGCCTACACTGTGCCCGGGGGTTGGGCACACGAGACCGATAGCTGCATGCACTCTGCCCAGACTGACCCGGTCCGGCTGCTGATCGTCGAGCGTCAACCCGTCGTCACGCCAGAAGTTCGTACGCGCCTCGGCCGCGAGCCAGGCTTCGCGGTGGTCGGACGGGTCAGCTCAGCTGTCGAAGCCACGCGCCTGATTCGCGACCAGCCGCTGGACATGGTGCTGGTCGAGAGCACCTTGCCCGATCCCGGCGCCGTCGAGATGGCGCGTTTCTTTCGCGTGCGGCATCCGAAGATTGCCCTGGTGTTCGTGACGCGCGCCTTTTCCCAGACCGAGCTGTTCGAGGCGGCGCGCGTCGGCGCGGCCGCGTATGTGCGCGCCAGTACCGACGCGGACCTGTTCGTGGCCACGTTGCGGCGCGCGGCGGCCGGCCAGTTCCCGATTGACGAAGAGGTGGTGCGCTTCCCGGCGGTGGCCGCGCGGATTCTGGCCCAGTTCCGCGAGGACGCCACCGAGACACCGGGCGCGCCCGAGCCCGTGGCGGCGCGCGCCGAGGCGGAGCCGCTTGGACCTCTGTTCGTCAAGCTTTCGCCGCGCGAGATCGAGATCCTCGACCTGGTGGCGCGCGGCAACAGCAACAAGATCATTGGCCGCAAGCTGAGCATCAGCGATCAGACGGTCAAAAACCACGTCAGCGCGATCTTGCGCAAGCTCGAGGTCAACGACCGCACCGAAGCCGTGGTCTACGCCCTGCGCAACGGCTGGATCCGCATCGAGACCCCCGCTTCATAGCTACCCGGCGCCGGCACACCGATTGCTGGTGGCCGGGCCGAGCAAAGGAGGTACGCATGCTGAAAGAGCCCATGGTGGCGCGGTCGGGCGCACAGGGGCTCATCGAATACGCACTGATCATTGCGCTGGTGGCAATCCTGGCGATCGCCGGGTTGCTGCTGTTCGGGCCGCAAATCAACTTGCTGCTGAGCCAGGTGTCTGGCTCGTTCTGAGCGCGCGGCTCTGGCGCACTTTTCGACCTGGAAATCGGGCAAGGAGTAACGAGCGTATGGTGGAGCTACGCCTGCGAGCTCAGGGCCTGGTGGAATACGGGCTGATCATCGCCCTGGTAGCCGTGCTGGCGATCGCCGGGCTGATCATCTTTGGTCCATCGCTGAGCAGTTTGCTGAGTCGATTAGGTGGGTCCGTGTGACAAATTCCCGCGCGGGATGCGCCCACCAGGAGGCAGCGTAGAGTCGAAAGTACCGTTGAGGGCTGACGAAGGTACTTATCCTTGGCTTTGATGCTTGTGTCGCGGCAAAGGTAGTTGACACGAGAGGCGAAAAGGTCCGATCTCGCCAACGAGGTCGGGCCTTTTCTTGTGCCTCCCCCAGGTGGGGGTGTGACGTGGCGCAATGGTCCACCCCGCTGTTACGCCGTTGTGATCGGGTCTAATCTTGACCCTCCCTATAATGCCCCGCCGCCTGGCGGCCGATGCTATTTGCAGATATCCCCCATTCGGCAGGCGAGAGGACATTAAACGCGTGCAACGAAAGCGACTCGGTTACATCCTGATCGGCGGCGGCCTCCTCGTGGCCCTGTTCGTCGGCGTCATGGTCTATTCGCAGGTATCCGATGCGGAACACGTGAAGGCATCCCTGCCGACCGCCCGCGTCGTGATCGCTACGGCCGACATCCCGGCCCGCTCGGAAATCGCAGCCTCGATGGTCAACGTGCGTACGGTCCCGGACGAGCTCGTCCAGGCTGGCGCGGCAACCAAGGTCGAAGACGTGGTGGGCAAATTCAGCCCCGACGCCATCACCAAAGGCGCCGTCATCAGCACCCAGAAAATCGGCCCGGTGGCCGTCAAGAACGCGCCTTCCTTCCGCATCGAAAAGGGCAAGGTCATGTACGTCATGCCGGTGTCCTTCGCGGGCAGTCAGTTCTCTCTGGCTCAGGTCAATGCGCTGCGCTCGGGCGACCGTGTCGACCTGCTGTATACGACGATCAACGCGCCGCAGGGCCTGACCGCTGAACAGCGCCAGGATGTCACGGCCGATCCGATTCCCTATCTGCAGACGCGCATCATGCTCCAGGATCTGCGCATCCAGGAAATTGGTAGCTACGCACCGGACGGTTCGCTGGTTCCCGCCACAGGTGATCCAAGCGGGAAGGACAAGGCTGCGCCTTCGCTAGCCAACGCCAACATCATCTTCATCGTCAATCCCGAAGAAGCGCTGGTGCTCAAGTGGCTCAAAGATGCCGCAACCTACTACAAGAACAGCAACATCGAAATGGTGCTGCGCTCACCAGCTGACGATCAGCAGGCGGACAACAACCTGGTTGTCAACTTCAACTACATGCAGCAGAAGTACAACCTGGCGCCGCCGCCGAGCCTGCCCCTCGCCGCCGCCCCGACGGGTCACTAGGAGCGCCCTGGATGTCTCTTCTCAAACGCCTTGAACATGGCGGCGCGGCGCCAGTAGCGCCCGTCGCCCCGCCGCCGGGCGAACCGAGCCAGTTCGCCAGCGCACCGCCTCCGCCGGAGCCGGCGTTTCGGCCGAATCCCATCCAGTCACAGGTCACCGAGGCCCAGCGCAGCCTGAAGGACCGCGTCAAGCGCAAGCTGATCTCCGAGCTCGACCCGTCCGTCGACAGCAACGAGATCGACGAGGTTCGCCACCGACTCAAGAGCCTGTTCGACCAGATCATCGAATCCGAGAACCTGGTGCTCACGCGCGCCGAGAAAGAGCGCCTGTTCGAGGAGCTCGCCGCGGACGTCATCGGCTTTGGCCCGATCGAGCCGCTGCTCACCGACACCAGCGTCTCCGAGGTCATGGTCAACGGACCCAAGAAGGTCTACTTCGAGCGCAAAGGCCGCCTGCAGCTGAGCGACGTCCAGTTCGACGACGACGAGCACGTGCGCCGCATCATCGATCGCATCGTGTCGCCGCTCGGCCGCCACGTCGACGAGGCGAGCCCGATCGTGGACGCCCGCTTGCCCGACGGCTCGCGCGTGAACGTCGTGATTCCGCCCATCTCGCTGGTCGGTCCCACGATCACCATCCGAAAGTTCACCAAAGAAAAGCTGCGCGTCGACGACCTGATCCGCTTCGGTTCGATCAGCCCTGAGATCGCCGATTTCCTGCGGGCATGCGTGCACGCCCGACTGAACATCGTCATCTCGGGTGGCACCGGCTCAGGCAAGACCACGCTGCTCAACGTGCTCAGCAATTTCATTCCCGACGACGAGCGCATCGTCAGCATCGAGGACTCGGCCGAGCTGCAGCTGGCCAAGGAGCACTGGATCCGCCTGGAGACGCGCCCGGCCAACATCGAGGGCAGCGGCGCGATCACCGCCCGTGACTGCATGAAGACCACCCTGCGTATGCGGCCCGATCGAGTGATCGTCGGCGAGTGCCGCGGCGGTGAGGCGCTCGACATGCTGCAGGCGATGAACACGGGCCATGACGGCTCGCTGACAACTGGCCACGCCAACACGCCCCGCGACATGCTCAGCCGCCTCGAGACGATGGTGCTCATGGCTGGTATGGACCTGCCCGTGCGCGCCATCCGCGAGCAGATCAGCGCCGCCGTCGACGTGATCGTGCAGCAGAGCCGCATGCGCGATGGCTCGCGCAAGGTGACCCACATCACCGAGGTGCAGGGCATGGAGGGCGACAAGATCACCCTTCAGGACGTGTTCCTGTTCGAGCAGGAAGCCTACGAGAACGGCAAGGTCATCGGCAGTGTCAAGCCGACCGGCGTTCGACCCAAGTTCATGCCCAAGATCGAGGAAGCCGGTATCCAGCTTCCGCCATCCATTTTCGGCCTGTCGGCCGGGTACTTCTGAGCCATGGCGATCGAGGCGCTCCTCGCGATCCTGACCAGCGGCGGCATCATCTGCCTGATCGTGGGCCTCGATCGCGTCCTCAGGCGCGATCGGACGACGCTGGACAAGCGGCTGCGGCGCTACGGTGGGCGTGCCTACCAGCTCACCGAGGATGAGCAGAAGCAGGCCGCGTCGACGCAGGTCACCCAGCTGCTCGCCAAGCGGGTCGAGGCGTCACTGTCTGGCCGCACGTTCGCGGCGGCGCTGCAGACCGAGCTGGCGCGCGCAAACCTGCGGCTCACTGTGGGCGAGTTCGTGGTCCTGCAGCTCGGGGCGACGGTCGTCGCCGGCTTGCTCGCCTGGCTGATCTCAGGCGCGGTGTTCGTCGGCGGCGCGTTTGCCGTGGTGGGCTGGTTCGTTCCCAAGGTCTGGCTGGGCCGCCGCCAGGCGTCGCGACTCAAAGCCTTCAACAATCAGCTCGCCGACACCATCGGGCTCATGAGCAACTCGTTGCGCTCGGGCCTCAGCCTGGTGCAGTCCATGGAAATGCTCTCGCGCGAAGCTGAACCGCCCGTTTCGGACGAGTTCCAGCGCGTGGTGCGCGAGATTGGCCTGGGTGTCGGGCCGCAGGAAGCGCTGCTGCACCTGGTGCGCCGCGTGGCCAGCGACGACCTCGACCTGCTGGTCACGGCCGTGCTGGTGCAGTTCGAGATCGGCGGCAACCTGTCGCGCATTCTCGACTCGATTGCCAGCACGATCCGTGAGCGCGTGAAGCTGCAGGGCGAGATTCGCACCATGTCGGCCCAGGGGCGCATGGCTGGCTACGTGCTCTCGGGCCTGCCAGTGGCGATCGGTGGACTGTTGATGCTGATCGCGCCGTCGTACATGGGCGCGCTGTTTACGCCCGGGCCCTGGCTCGTGCTGCCAGTGGCGGCCGTCATGGGCATCATCATGGGCTCGCTCGTCATTCGCAAGCTAGTTGCAATCGAGGTCTAGGAAAGCTCGCCATGTTGTTCGCTCTTCTTGCCGCGGCCGGCGCCGGCCTGATCTTTGCCGGTCTGTATTTGCCGACCACGGGCAGGGACGTCATTGCCGAGCGCCTCGCCGCGTTCAACCAGCGTACGCGCAGCCTCGAGGAGATCGAGCTTCAACAGCCCTTCACCGAGCGGGTGCTGCGCCCGTTCATCCGTCAGCTGGCTGAGGCGCTCAACCGCTTTCAGCAGGCGCGCTCCAAGAAGTCGCGCGATACGCAGGTCAAGGGCATGGAAGCCATCCAGCGCAAACTGGCGCTGGCTGGCAACCCATACCGCTGGACGGCAGCCGACTACCTGGGCATCAAGGCGTTCGCGGCCCTCGTGCTGGGCGGCGTGCTGTTCTTCCTGATGACCATCGGCGGCAACCCGGGCTACGCCTTCGTGTTCGGAGCGATCGGCATCGCGTTTGGCTGGTTCGGGCCCGAGCTGCTGCTGCGCAGCAAGACCCAGCGGCGCCAGAAGCAGATCCAGCGCGCTCTGCCTGACGCGCTCGACCTGTTGGTGATCAGCGTCGAGGCCGGCCTCGGCTTTGACGCCGCCATCCAGCGGCTGGTGGACAAGCGTGACGACGCCCTGGCAACGGAGTTCGCGCGGGTGCTGGCCGAGATGCGTGTGGGCCGCTCGCGACGTGACGCGCTGAAAGACATGGTGCTGCGCACCCAGGTGCCGGACCTGAATAACTTCGTCGGCGCGATCCTGCAGGCCGAGCAGCTGGGCGTGAGTGTGACCAAGGTGCTGACCGTGCAGGCGGAGCAGATGCGCGTGGTGCGTCGGCAGCGCGCCGAAGAAAAAGCCGCGCAGCTTCAGCTGAAGCTCATCTTCCCGCTGGCGATCTTCATCTTCCCGGCCCTGTGCGTCGTGATCATGGGACCGATCTGGCCGACGCTGGCCAACACCAACGCCCCCGGCGTGTAGTTCGCGCCGGGGTACGTTCGGCCAGCGCGCCGCGGCCGGACGGCTCTTGAGCGGGCCAAGGGCGGCGGGAGATAGTCGAACTATCAGGTACACGTGAGCCGACCGCAGGATGCGGGGCATGAATTCCGCCTGTACGGCGGGTCAGGAGAAGGACCTCTGCTCAGTACTCATCACACATCCGCGAGCCCGCTGACGCGCGCCTGGCGCGGGCTGGTCGCCAGCTTCCGAGAGGTGGAGGCGACCCCCTGGGGCGGCCTGCTGCTCGGCAACGTCTGGCCAGCATACGTGTTCGCCCTGCCGCTGGCGGCGCGCGTGTGGAACGTGTCGCGCGCGGCGCGAGACGGCTCGCTGCACGCGCAAGCAGCGCTGCTGCAGGAGATCGTCACGGTCATCTTCCTTGCCCTGGTCGTGGTCCTGTTCGTCATCCGCCGACGCCGCATCGCAGGCGAGCACGCCACGCTCGGACCGGGCCTGGTGGCGTTGCTCGGCACATTCCTGCTCAACGTGGTGGCCTATCTGCCCGTCGAAGACACCACGTCGACCGAGAGCCTGCTGGCTTCGAGCGTGGTCGTCATCGTCGGCACCGTCTTCACCATCTGGAGCCTGGCCACGCTGGGTCGCTGCTTCGGTCTGTTCCCCGAAGCGCGCGGGCTGGTGACGCGCGGGCCGTACCGCCTGGTGCGGCATCCGGTGTACCTGGGCGAGCTGACCTCCGCCGTTGGCATGCTCCTGGCCAAGCCGCACGTGCTGGTCGTGATCACCTTCGCGGTCTTCGTCGCGCTGCAGTACTGGCGTACGGTGTACGAGGAGCACGCGCTGTCGGCCGCGTTTCCTGACGACTACCCGAGTTACACGCGGCGCGTGCCGCGGCTGCTGCCAGGCTGGCGCTGATGGCGGTCGCGCTTTCAGTCCGTGCGCACGCGTCACCCGCGCTGCGCTCGGCGACTCGCAGCCTGCGCGGCGAAATCGTCTGGCTGTGCGGTGCGGCAAGTCTGGTGCTGACGC
This sequence comes from uncultured bacterium, assembly GCA_966426465.1. GTDB lineage: Bacteria > Chloroflexota > UBA6077 > UBA6077 > CF-72 > CF-72. The sequence continues at coordinate 7,901 of CBJLVJ010000074.1, forward strand.
TGTGCGGGCTGCCGTATGTGCTGTCGGCGCTGTTCGGTCCGAGCGACCTGGAGCGCATTGGCACGTTCTGGTTCATGCGCGACTTCAGCCAGTACGAGGCGGCCATGCGCGAAGGCGCCAGCCAGAGTGGCTGGCTGATTCACGACCACTTCAGCGCCGAGCCGCACGCAGCTGCGCTGATGTACCCGCTGTACGTCGGCGCGGGCAAGGCCGCCGCGCTGCTGGGCTGGAGCAACTTCGCGATCTTTGCTGCCCTGGAGTGGCTCGGCCGGCTGGCGCTGGTGGGTGCGACGTATGCGTTCGCGTCGACCTTCCTGCGCGAGCCTCGCCAGCGACAGGTCGCGCTCGTGCTGTCACTCGGCACGCTGGGTCTGGACACGCTCGCCGCGCTGGCGCGCGCACTCCTTGACGCGGCCGGCGTGCACGCCCTGGCGGCGCTTTTGCCTGACACGATCAATCCCTACCTCGAGGTCAGCTCCTTTGGAGCGCTGCTCTCGGCGCCGCACCTGATGCTCGGCCTGGCGCTGACACTGGTGTGCGCACCGGTGTACCTGCGCGCGGCGCGCGGCAACGTGCGCTGGCTGGCGCTGCTGGGCGTGGTCATTGTCAGCCTGTCACTGGTGCATTCCTTTAATACGCCCGTTCTGGTAAGCGTCCTCGCGCTGCACGCGGCACTCAGCGGTCGGCGCGCCTGGCCGGCCGCCGTGGTCGCCGGCCTGGCCGCGGCGCCCATGGCCCTGTACAGCCTGGTGCTGTACCAGACCGATCCGTTCTGGTCGGGCACGTACAGCCTGCAGAACCTGATGCCGTCGCCCCCGCTCTGGTCGCTGCCGCTCGATTTCGGACTCGTCCTGCTGGCAGCGCCACTGGCGTGGCCCGTCGTGCGCACCTGGCCCGCCGAGCGGCGCCGGTTGATGCTGGCCTGGATCGGCCTG
>CBJLVJ010000075.1:0-8743 GCA_966426465.1 uncultured bacterium
GGCCGCGGCTCATCGTCACCGCCAACCCGGGCTGCCTGCTCCAGTTGCGGGCCGGGCTGGCCGAGCGCACTGACGGCTCCAGCCTGGAGGTCAAACATCTCGCCGAAGTGCTCGATCAGGCCAGCGCGCCGTGAGCATCGCCGCCGACCTGCGGACGATCGTCACCACGAGCCGCGTGCTCGACGCGCCAGGCGAGCTGCGCAGCTACGCCTATGACGCCTCATTCCTGACCCAGCTCGCGCCGCGGGCGCCCGACGCGGTGGTGATTGCCGACAGCACGGCCGACGTCAGCGCCGTGTTGCGCTACGCCAACACCCACTCGGTCCCAGTCACGCCGCGCGGGGCGGCCAGCGGCCAGGCCGCTGGCGCGGTCGCGCTCACTGGTGGAATCGTGCTCGCCCTGAACGCGATGAACCGCATCCTCGAGGTCGACGTGGCCAACATGCAGGCGTTCTGCGAGCCAGGCGTCGTCCACGCCCAGTTGAACGCGGCGCTCGCCAGAGACGGCTTGCTGTTCCCACCCGATCCGGGCTCCAGCCGCATGGCCACGCTGGGCGGCATGGCCTCCACCAATGCCCACGGCATGCGTGCTGTCAAATACGGCCCGACCAGCGCCTGGGTGCTCGGCCTCGAAGTCGTGCTGCCCGACGGCCAGATCATCGAGACCGGCTCGGTCGGTTCGCGCGCCAAGCAGTCGTCGGCCGGTCTCGAGCTGACGAAACTGATCGTCGGGGCGGAGGGCACGCTCGGCGTCGTGACGCGCCTGCGCCTGAAGCTGATGGCGATCCCGCCTGCTCGTGCGATCGTGCTCGCGCTGTTTGATCAGCTCGAGAACGCCGGCCAGGCGGTCCAGGCGGTGTTTGCCGCTGGCGTGAGCCCGTCGGCCATCGAGATCCTCGACGAGCGCTGCATTCAGGCGATCAACCTGTACCGACCGACCATGAGCCTGCCGCGGGTCGAGGCGTTGATCCTGTTCGAGGTCGACGGCAACCCACCGGGCGCACGCTGGGACGCCGAGCGGGTGTGCCAGGTCATTGCCCCGTTTGCCCAGCGCGCCGAGTGGTCGGACGAGCCAATCCGCATCAACGCTCTGTGGGAGGCGCGCTCTCTGGTCGGCGCGGCGGTGGGCATGCTGCGGCCAGGCTCGAATCGGGCCTACTGCGGCGAAGACATTTGCGTCCCGGTCGCGCGCATTCCCGAGACGCTGCGCGCCATCCAGGACATCAGCGCTCGCCACCGCATCCCCATTGCCACCTACGGCCACATCGGCGGGGGCGGGCTGCACCCCGGCCACCTGATCGATGGGCGCGACCCTGACGAGATCCAGCGCGTGCTGCGCGTAGCCGATGACATCCACCAGCTCGCTTTGCGCATGGGTGGCACGACCACCGGTGAGCACGGCGTCGGTACGGCTCGGGCGCCCTATATGGCCCGCGAGCACGGGGCGGCCCTGGACGTCATGCGCCGTCTCAAACGGGCGCTCGACCCGAACGGCATCATGAACCCGGGCGTCATCTTCGACGCGCCGTCGCTGCCGTTCGAGCTGCCGCTGAGCGCCCCGGTGGGCGAGCCCGCCGAGGCGACCATCGACCCGGGCTAGACTTGACGGTATGGCCACCACCGAGCGGGCCGAGTTCGTCCCCAGGACGGACGAGCTGCTTTACGAGCGGCAGGGTCCCATCGCTTTTCTGACCTTCAATCGGCCGCAAGCGCGCAACGCGCTGACCTGGGCCATGTACGAAGGCCTGTACGAGTGCTGCGAGTACGTCGAGTCCGACGAGCGCGTCAAAGTGCTCGTGCTGCGCGGCGCAGGCGATAAAGCGTTTGTGGCCGGCACCGACATCTCGCAATTCCGCGCCTTTTCCACGCCCGAAGATGCGCTGAACTATGAAGCCAACAACAACCGCTACGCCGGACGCCTGGAGAGCCTGAGCAAGCCCACGATCGCCATGATTCGTGGCGCGTGCACCGGTGGCGGCGCGGCCTTCGCCCTGTGCTGCGATATGCGTCTGGCGACGCCCGACGTGCGTTTCGGGGTGCCCATCGCGCGCACGCTCGGCAACATCCTGTCGATGCAGAACTTCGTTCGGTTGGTGTCGCTCATCGGCCCCGCGCGAACGAAAGACCTGATCTTCACCGCGCGGCTGATTGGCGCCGAAGAAGGGCGCGCGATCGGCGTGTTCAATGAGATCGTCGAACCCGACAACATCGAGTCGCGAACGCTCGAGCTGGCTGAATTGATCGCGAGCAATGCCCCACTGACCATCAAAGCTGCGAAGATCGCGGTACAGCGCATCGTCAACAAGCTGCGGCTCGAAGAGACCGAAGACCTCGTCTTGATGTGCTACATGTCCGAGGATTTCCGCGAAGGTGTCGCGGCCTTCATGGACAAGCGCAAGCCTGAGTGGAAAGGCCGCTGAGGGATTGACCGCCGTCGGCAGCGACGTCTACGTGGCGACTGGCGCGCGGCTGTTCGGCGAAGTGCGTATGGCCGCCGAATCGAGCGTGTTTCATGGCGCGGTGCTGCGCGGTGAGGACGCGCCGGTCGAGGTGGGCCGCCAGGCCAACGTTCAGGACAACTGCGTGGTCGAGGGTACGCCTGGTCACCCTGTGCGCATTGGCGCGCGGGTTTCGCTCGGCCACAACGCGCGCGTCTATGGCGCCACGGTCGAGGAGCGCAGCCTGATCGGCATCGGCGCAACCGTGCTGCCCGGCGCGTTGATCAGCACGCACAGCATCGTCGCCGCCAACGCCACGGTGCCCGAGAACATGCGCGTGCCGCCGCGCTCGCTCGTGATCGGCCACGGGCGCATCCTGCGCTCGGTCACGCAAGCCGAGATCGAACGCATCGAACACGGCGCCGACGAGTACGTCCGCCTGGGTCGCGAGTACCGCCGCACCTCAGCCTAGCGAGGCGGCAACCATGCGCAACGTCTCGGCTCGTTCCTCAGCCGTCGTGTCGCGAACGCGGCGCCCCGGGGTGCCGCTGATGTAGCTGTGTTCGGGAAATTCGGCGCCCTCGGGTACGAGCGCGTCGGCCGCCACGATGCTGCCAGCACCAACCCTGGACGTGCTCAGCACCAGCCCGCCGTCTTCCACGCGTGTGCCGTCGCCCAGGGTGCACGCGTGGACGACGGCGTCATCGCCCACCCACACCTCCGCGCCGATGCGCGTCTCGGTGTGGAGCTCGACGGGAACGGTCGAGCCGCGCCCGATGCGAAACCGCGCACCGACGACGATGCGGTTCTGGTCGCCGCGCAAGACGGCGTTCGACTCCAGCGCAGCCGGCCCGACGATACGGACCATGCCAACCACAAAGGCGTCCTCGGCCAGGGCGACGCCGTCGCCAAGCTCGGGCGTGTGCTGCACGTAGGGAAGGATGGGCACGTGCCAGTGTTACCATCCGCCAACGGAGGTGCACGAATCTATGGCCACTACCCAGCCTGAGACCGCTCAAGGCGCAGTCGACGGCGCCTTCGACGCCCTCCTCCAGGAGGACCGCCGTTACCCGCCGTCCGAGGAGTTCAAGGCGCAGGCCAACTGGAACGACCCTGGCGTGTACGAGCGAGGCGAGGCGGATCCAGAAGGCTTCTGGGCTGAACAGGCGCAACTTATTGACTGGTTCAAGCCCTGGGACAGGGTGCTGGAGTGGGACGCGCCGGTCGCGAAGTGGTTCGTGAGCGCCGAGGTCAACGCCAGCTACAACTGCGTCGACCGTCACCTGCAAAGCTGGCGACGCAACAAGGCAGCCATCGTGTTCGAAGGCGAGCCCGGCGACGCCCGGGTGCTGACCTATCGCGACCTGTATCGCGAAGTCAACCGCTGCGCCGCTGCGCTCAAGCGTCTCGGGGTCAACAAGGGCGACCGCGTGGCGATCTATCTGGGCATGATCCCGGAGCTGGCCATCGCCATGCTGGCCTGCGCGCGCATCGGCGCGCCACACACGGTCATCTTCGCCGGGTTCAGCGCCGACAGCATCGCCGACCGGGTCAACGACTCGGGCGCGACCTTTGCCATCACCTCGGACGGCGGCTGGCGACGGGGCAACCGGCTGCCGCTCAAAGAAACGATGGACAAGGCGCTCGAGTCCAGCCCGGCGGTCAAGAAGATGCTCGTCGTGAATCGCACCGATGACCCGTCCCAGGTGTCGATGAAGGACGGTCGTGACGTGTGGTGGCACGACGCGCTCAAAGAGTCTGGTGGACAGATCGTCGAGCCTGAGCGCCTCGATTCCGAGCACCCGCTGTACATCCTGTACACCTCAGGCACCACCGGCAAGCCCAAGGGCATGCTGCACACGACTGGCGGTTACCTGGTCGGCACGGCCTCGACGCACAAATACGTCTTCGATCACAAGGATGATGACGTGTACTGGTGCACCGCCGACGTCGGGTGGGTCACCGGCCACTCCTACATCGTGTACGGCCCGCTGGCCAACGGCGCAACCTGCGTCATGTACGAGGGCTCGCCCGACTACCCGGACAAGGACCGCTTCTGGGACATCGTCGAGAAGTATGGCGTGAGCATCCTGTACACCGCGCCAACGGCGATCCGCACGTTCATGCGCTGGGGCAAGGACTACCCGGCGAAGCACGACCTGTCGACGCTGCGCGTGCTCGGCACCGTCGGCGAGCCGATCAACCCCGAGGCGTGGGTGTGGTACCGCGAAGTCATCGGCGGCGACCGCTGCCCGGTGGTCGACACGTGGTGGATGACCGAGACGGGGCAGATTCTGATCACGCCCTTGCCAGGCATCACGGTGCTCAAGCCAGGCTCGGCCACGTTCCCGTTCCCCGGGGTCAAGGCGAACGTGCTGGACGAAAATGGCAACGAGGTGCCGCTCGGTCGGGGTGGCTACCTGGTCTTGCAGCGCCCATGGCCGGCGATGGCGCGCACCATCTGGGGCGACCCCGACCGCTATAAGGAGCAGTACTGGAGCCGCTTCCCTGGCAACTACTTCGCCGGCGACGGCGCCCGGCGTGACGAAGAGGGGTACTACTGGCTGCTCGGTCGGGTCGACGACGTGCTCAACGTCGCCGGCCACCGCATCGGCACGATGGAGGTCGAATCAGCCCTGGTGTCGCATCCGGCCGTGGCCGAAGCCGCCGTGATCGGCATCACCCACGAGATCAAGGGTCAGGGCATCGCCGCGTTCTGCACGCTTCGGGCCGGCAACGAAGGCGACCAGGCGATGGTCAACGCCCTGCGCGACCACGTAGGCGAAAAGATCGGCGCGATCGCCAAGCCTGACAAGGTCTTCTTCACGGTCGAGCTGCCCAAGACACGCAGCGCCAAGATCATGCGTCGGTTGCTGCGGGACATCGCCGAAGGGCGCGTGCTCGGCGATACAACCACGCTGGCCGATCCCAGCGTGCTGGCGTCGATCAAGAAGCAATACGAGACCGACTAGTGAGTTTCGCCGGAGGGGACCCCCTGCGGTCCGGTGAGGCGACGCGTCTCGTCGCCCGCGGGCGTCCCCTCGGTTGACGTAATGGGCAGCACGCGCGTGGTCGGCGGGGGCTGAGCAGCCTCGAGCTCGGCCACGCGTGCTTGCGACGCCTTCAACTGCTGGCTGACCGCGCGGTGACGCCATCGCAGCGACACTTCGCGCGCGATGCCCAGCAACAGCATGGCCGCGGCCCCCAGCGCGGCGGAGATGAGCACCAGTACGGAGACGGCCACCGCGTCCGCCCGGAAGCCGAGAAACTGGACGGCAACGGGCGTTGTGTTCTGGACCGCGAAGATCGCGATGACGATCGAAAACGCCAGGGCCAGGAAAACGATGACCTGCGACACGAGCTTCTACGCCGCCTGATCTAGCCGGCTGTATCGGCTGGCGCGCTCACCGGCCGGCGGGCAGCAGCGCGGTCGCGCGGCAGCTCCTGGGTCTGGCGCTCGTGAGGCGGGCGTGGATCGTGAATGCCGCACAGGATACGGCCATTCACCAGATGTCGAGATGGTTGTTCAACTTTACGATTGCATTCTTCGCAACGAGCCATGAGGTGTTAGTCTAACGTAGCCCCCCTACGCGGCTAAGATCTGGCCCCCACCACACGCATGCGCCTCGTGCACCGCACCGCACCGTCGGCGGCGACCCGTACCAGTCCCCGACCGCGAGTCGCGCTTGCGGCCCTGGTTGGGCTCGCGACCGCGCTCCTGCTGACGTTCGTCCTCAGCGTCGACCTGCTGCCGCGCAGCTACGACGTTAAGGAAGGTGATGTCGCGGCCGTGGCCATCAAGGCGCCGCGCAAGATCTCGTATGTCAGCCAGGTGCGCACGCGCCAGGCCCGCGACGCCGCCGCGGCGCAGGTCCCGCCGGTTATCGAGCTGAACCGCGACGTCATCTCGCAGCAGACGCGCGGCCTGGCCGACCTGATCCAGGGCATCAACGTCATCCGCACCGACACCACGCGTCCGAACGTCGACGATCGAGCGCGGGCCATCTCGCAGCTGGTCACACCACCCTTCAGCCCGGACATGGCGCGCCAGCTGGCGACCCTGGACGACTACCGCTGGTCGACGATCAGCAATGAAGCGCAGCGCGTCTTGCAGGACATCATGAAGGACCGCATCCCTGACGACCGTGTGGCCGAGGTGCGCAACGACGTGCCGCTGCGTGTGAGCCCGTTCTTTTCGGACACCGATCGGGCGGTGGCCGTCGAGCTGGTGCAGCGCTTCGTTCGACCCAACCAGGTGCTGAACCAGGACGCCACCACGCGCGCCCAGCAGGATGCCCGCGAAGCCGTGGCGCCCGTCGAGCAGACCTTCGAACGGGGGCAGACGGTCGTCCGTGACGGACAGGTGGTCGGGCCGCTAGAGATCGAAGCTCTGGAAGCGCTCGGGCTACGCAATCCCGAGCTGGACTGGCAGTCGGTTGCCGCGGCGGCGCTGCTGTCGTTCAGCCTGATCGGCGTGCTCGCCGCGCTCATCTGGCAGTTCGATCGGGCGCTGCTGTACCGCGACCGACGCATGATCCTGCTCGCCGGGCTGATCCTGATCGCGGCGATCGGCGCGCGCATCGTTATTCCCGGTCGCCCGCTGTGGGCCTACGTCTTCCCGCTGCCGGCCGTGAGCATGCTGCTGGCGATCCTGATCGACGCCCAGCTCGCTCTCGCCGTCGGCGTGACGCTGTCGATCCTGCTCGCCTGGATCGCCGGCGGCAGCCTGGAGGTCGGTGTCATCGCCCTGGTCGGCACGATGGTTGGCGGCATGGCGGTCTGGCGCAAAGAGCGCATGGTGTCGTACTTCGCGGCGGGCGGCGAGGTGGCGCTGGCCATGATCGCGACCTATCTGGCGTTTTTCTTCGCCAGTCGTTCGGACGACCTGACGCTGGTGTCCATCGTTGGCTTCGAGCTGCTGGTCAACGGCGCGCTGTCGTCGTTGCTCGCCGTGGGCAGCTTCGCCCTGCTTGGCCGCATCTTCGGCATCCTGACCTCGATGCAGCTGCTCGAGCTCGCCAACCCGACCCAGCCCCTGCTGCGCCGGCTGCTGATGGAGGCGCCTGGCACCTACCACCACAGCATCATGGTCGGCAATCTTGCCGAGCGGGCGGCCGAAGTCATCGGCGCAGACTCGTTGCTGGTGCGCGTGGCGGCGTACTACCACGACATCGGCAAGCTCGAGCGCCCCTGGGCGTTCATCGAAAACCAGGCCGACACCATCGCCAACATCCACGACACGCTCGACCCGCTGGGTTCGGCGCAGGTCATCGCTGCCCACGTGAGCGATGGCGTCAGGCTGGCCGAGAGGTATGGCCTGCCTGCCCGTATTCGCGAGATGATCCCCCAGCACCACGGCACGCGCACCATCAGCTTCTTCTATCAGCAGGCCGCCGAGCGCTCGACCGAGACCGTAGACGCGGCGCTGTTCACCTACCCGGGCCCACGGCCACAGTCGCGCGAAGCGGCCATCTTGATGCTCTCCGACAGCACCGAGGCGGCCGCCCGCGCGGCCCGCGATCACTCGCGTGAAGCCATCGAACAGCTGGTCGACCGGATCATTCGCCAGCGCCTCGAAGAGGGCCAGTTCGACGATTGCAACCTGACGCTGCGCGATCTGACGCGCATCAAGCAGTCGTTCGTGACCTTGCTGACCGGCATCTATCACCCGCGCATCCCCTATCCGCCGGCCGGCGGCGAGGCTCGTCCTGCGCTCTCACAGCCGCGACCTGGAGTGGGCTCCGATGTCGCCGCCTCGGCCTAGCACCATTGAGGTGCAGTTTTCGGTCGAAGACGGTCTCGGCGCCAGGTGGGATGAGGCACGCATTCGGCCGCTGGTGCGCTCGATCGTCACGCGCGAGCTGCCCGAGACGCCGCATGCTGTCATCAGCCTGCACCTGGTTGGTGACGAGACCATTCGGGCGCTGAATGCCGAGTATCGCGGCAAGGACGTCCACACCGACGTGCTCTCGTTCCCGCTGCACGACCCGAACGGGATGCGCTTCGTTTTGCCTGACGATCAGCCGGCCCACCTCGGCGACGTCGTGATCTCCCACCCCAGGGCCGCCGAGCAGGCGAGCGACTTCGGCCACTCGCTCGACCGTGAGCTCGGCTACCTGGTCGCTCACGGAGTCCTGCACGTGCTGGGCTACGACCACGAGGAGGAGGCCGACCGCCGCCGCATGCGTCAGAAGGAGGAGGAGGCGCTGCGGCCGCTTGGCTTCACCCGTTAGCGAGCCGCCGGTCCTGGCACACCCGCCGCGCCTGCGGCGAACCCTCCGTTCGTTCGGCTACGCATTCGAGGG
>CBJLVJ010000076.1:0-8726 GCA_966426465.1 uncultured bacterium
GTTCGTGACGAATGAAAAGTCGAATGACGTGTCGATGGTCGACCTGACCACCAGCACGGTCGCGGCCACCATTCCTGTGGGCCATGCGCCGCGCAAGATCGTACTTCAGCCCGGAGCGGTGCCAGTGAGCGGCGGAGCTCTGGGGGCACGCTCAACGCAGCCTACCCCTGCCCCTCAGCTACCGGCGCCTGTGGCTGTTGCTCAGCAAGGCCAGGCGGCTGCAGTCAGCATCGCCAGGTTCGCCTTTGTTCCAGCGACGATCACGATCTCCGCTGGACAGTCGACCACCTGGACCAATAGCGACCCCGTCGACCACACGGCGGCCCTTCCTGCTTGTGCCGTCGACGATAAACCGCCGAGGACCGCGTCCAACACGTGACGCCGACGCACCGCCCAATCCCCAGGAGGAGGCTGCAGCAGGTCTAGCCAGGTCAGCACCGAACGGAGTCCGAGCTTCCGCGCCGAGCAGACAGAGGACGGCCTCGTGCTTCGCTTTCCCAGCGCGAATCGCTTGATGCGGCTATTCCTGCCCGACGAAGCCGTCACGCACATCCAGGCGACCCGCGGAGAGCAGTTGCTCGCGTTCCGCGCCGTGCTGGATGCAGCCATCGCGCGCATCGACCGGGCGGAGCAAGCCCAGGCGCCGAGCGCCGCACGGCGGACTGAGATTCGCATCGACGGGCAGGATCTGTGAGGCATGTGCGTGCCTGACCCGCAAAGGGCCACACTTCACGTGATGGGAAAAGAGAAAGGATTCGCCCTGGCGCCAGTTCGTGCTCGGGACATGCGACGTTTTCTCGAGCGCAACGGCTACGAGGTGGTGCCCGGCCAGCACAAACACCTGAAGCTGCGGCATGATCGCCACGGCGACGTGCTGCTCCCGCTCAGACCAGGCGACAACCTGAGTTATGTGGCCGTCAAGCAAATCGCCGCCGCGCTCGGCATCGAGCCTGAGGAGCTGATTCGCCAGAGCCGATGACAGCCGGGCTTCGCCCTGGTTTGAGCCGGCTGTCGAGCCCGGTGCCGCGCCATCACCCGTGCGGCATCTGCGCTTCTTGCAGCATCAAGACATAATCCAGATCGGGCGTCTCGATGCCCTGCGTCGACAGCCACGAAAGGACCTGTGAACGGTGCTGGGCGGAATGCGTCAAGATCTGCCGCAGACCTTCACGCGCGGTTAGCCGGAAGCTGAACCAGGGCACGTTCAAGGGTTCCGCAAGTGTCTGGGGCGTGCTCGATTCGAGCAGGCGCAGAAAGCGATCGCCGAGGTCGCGCACCTGCTCCCGAAACCAGCTCAGATCGTGAGCGGCCCAGGCCTCGACTTCCTGGCGTGATTGTGGTGGGTGCCCCTCGAGCATGCCGAGATAGGCGTATTCCACCGTAGCCAGATGGGCGAGCGTGCCGAGGATCGTATCCCGCGTCCCGGGCGCCACCTGCTTGACCAGTTGCGCGTCGAGATCCGCTGCGAGGTCGAACACCTTCGCGTTGGCCCACGTATTGTGGCGGAACAGTTCAATCAGATCCCGCATGGCGTCGTAGGCTATCGCGTGCGCCAGGCCGCCGGGCCACCTCAGCACCTGCCGATGGCGCCGCATGCGATGAGAGGCTGCGGTATCACAGGGAGGCTGGGCTCACCCTGGTGACCCTTTGCAGCAGTCGAAGGCGATCGCGCGGCGTCGTGGAAGAGGAGGCCAAGCGTGAATCGGTGGCCAGAACGGATCACCGACACGCCGTGCCGCACCGGCGCGGCCGACCAGCCATGCCTGGATTGCACCGGCCGGTCTCGGGTTGTGAACACCAGACCGTGTCCGTGGGGGATGAGCGTCGCGGTGGCGCGGGACTGTGCGCGGGGCCGCTGTTCGTAGAGCACAAACTCACCGCCGGTGTGGTCGACGCCGGGATCGTTGAGATTGATCACGACCTGTAGCGGAAACACGAGATTCCCGTACAGGTCGCGGTGCAGCGCGTTCCAGTCACCCTGTCGGTATTTGAGCAGGATCGGGGTGGACCTGGTCTGACCGGCGGCATGACACATCTGAATCCACTCGTCCAGTCTGTCTGGCCACGGAGTGTCGCGGCCCAGTTTGGTCCACCACTCCCGCGCAATCGGCAACAGCCGCGGATACAGCGCCTGCTTCAGCGCGATCACCGCGTCGGGGAACGGCTCGGCGAAGTACCGGTATTCGCCTTCACCGAACCGGTAACGGCCCATGTTGATCGTCGATCGGAAACGGGAGTCGTCGGTGTAGAGCGACGCGAGGGCAGCAGTCTCGTCCGGAGCGAGCAGTGGGCCGATGAGCGCGCAGCCATAGCTGTCGAGCTCGCCGCGGATCGTGCCCCAATCGGCCGCCTCGACTCGCTCGCCCCAGCGCGTGGCGAGACCTGTCACGCCAGCTTCTTTACCGAGCGTGGCTGGTGTCGTTTCAGTCGCGTTCATGCGGCTGCCTCCAGCGTGAGGAGGAGGCGCTTGGCCTCGACTCCGCCGCGGTAGTCGCCCATGCTGCCATCGGAGCGTACGACGCGGTGGCAGGGGATAACGACAGGCAGCGGGTTCGTCGCGCAGGCAGTGGCGGCGGCGCGGATGGCCTTTGGGTTACCGGCCAGTTGAGCGACCGCAGCGTAGGTGGCGGTCTGTCCGTAGCCGATATCGGGCAGTCGATGGAGCACGGCACTGCGGAATCCCGCCGACAGGCGCCAGTCCAGGGGCACATCGAAGGTGTGCCGACGGCCCGCGAAGTACTCCTCGAGTTCCCGTGCGACCAGGTCCAGCCGAGCGGGGGCATTGAGGATGCGGGGGCTGATCCGATCGGACAGGCTCTGCAGGACGGTGTCGTGGTCCTCACGGGCGTAGGCCACACGGACAAGCCCGAGCTGGGTCGCGGCGAGCAGCAATGGTCCAACGGGGCTGTCGACGGTGCGATAGGCGATGTCGAGGATGCCTTCGGATTGTGCCGTGGCGGCCAGCCGGTCGCGTAGCTGGCGCAGGTGGTCTGGCATGTCGGGATAAGCCCGCACCAGGTCGCAGGGCAGAGTGTCGTGGATGCTCATTGAGATTCTCCATTTCTGGCAGTCATGCCCGGATAGGTGCGACGTAGGGTGGCAATGCCATCGGCGGCAGCGCGTCGGGCGGCATCCGTGCTGCCGCCGAGGATGGCGGCAATGTCGGTGTAAGGGAGGCCGGCCACATGGTGGTAGACGACCGCTTGTTTCTGTTTGGCGGGTAGTCGCGCGAGCGCATCGACGAGGTCGAGGTCGCGGTGGTCGGCTGCTGGTGAGGCCCCGGCGCCGGGTAGCTCGGCGGTCACTCGCGCCTGGCGCGTGGCGGCGCGAGTGACATCGATGGCTTTGCGGTGGGCAATCGTGACCAGCCACGCCTGGACATTGGCGTCGGCGGGCAGATCCGGGTAGGCCTTCATCGCGGACAGGAATGTCTCGGACCAGGCATCGTCAGCGTCAACCGGCCTGAGGATGGCCCGGCACACGCGCAAGACGGTTGCCCCGTGCGCGGCGACGACGGCTTCGAATGGCTGCTTGCGTGTCACGTGCTGTAGACGCCCTCCGCGTCTCGTTCGTGAGATCGGCTTGCCCTTATTCTTGCGGTCCTGGTGCCGTGCTCGCAGACCACGGTGTCGTACGCATCAGGCCCGCGCAACCGAACGAGGGTGCGGCGAACCGATCACTTGCCCCCAGCGCCGAGGCGCCACCGCCACAGCCCCTGATCCGTCGCCGCGAACAGCCAGCCGCCGTCGGCGCCCACGGCGAGACCACTCACCGCCCCGATGTCCTGGCGCCCGAGATCGGCCCAGGTCTCACCCCCGTCCAGGCTCGCGGCGACCGCGCCACCCGCCGCTGGCTCGAAGAACCCGGGGAACACCTGTCGGCCAACATAGACGTGGTCGGGCTGCGCCGGTTCGTACGCCAGCCCGCCCAGGCGCACATTCGGCGCGGTCGGGTCCACGTCAGGCGCAAAGCCGGGCGAGCCGCCGCCGCGATAGGCGAGCACCTCGTCCCAGGTAGCCCCGTCCTCGTCGCTGCGGAACAGCGACGAGCCACCGGCGCGCCGATCGCGATTGACCGCGAGATAGAACCGCCGCGGCTCGGGGCCCTGTCCACCGACCAGGAAGTGGGGATAGCCGAGGAACGGCGGCGCGTTTGGCTGGGGATTGAACAGCGGCGTCCACGACTCGCCCGCGTTGGTGCTCTGGGCGAGGGTCTCGCCAAAGTTGCGGCCGGCGATGCAGTCGGCCGCCCGGAACACCCGCCGGGCATCGGTGGGGTGCGCCTGGAGGATCGGCATGTCCCAGCTGCACAGGCTGAAGTGGTGCTCCTCGAGCTGTTGCCAGGTGGCCCCACCGTCGCGGCTGCGGAAGAAGCGGAAGTCAGCCGGGGCGCCGCGGCCGCCGCCCACCCCGAGGTACACGAGGTTCGGGTCAGCCGGGCTGACCGCCAGCGCGAGCGCATCACCGCCCACCTCCGGCCCGTAGGCGATGATCGGCACCCAGGTGACCGCGTCGTCGCTCGTCTTGTACACGCCGCTCGGGCCAGCGGCGTACAGGATGGTGTGCTGAATGGGGTCGGTGCTCAGCAGGCGGGTGGCCGGCCCCAGCGACACGGTCTGCCAGGTGTCCCCGGCATCGTCGCTGCGCACCACCTCCGTCGTGGTCTGCGCGAACAGCACCCCGTTCGAGGGTGTGAACAGCCGCAGCGCCGGCTCGACCAGGCCCGTCAGCTCCCAGTCGGGCGGGCTGGTCGAAGCCTGTGCCAGTGCTCGGCTGCCCGTCACCTCCGAGGTGAGCACGAGCGGCGACAGGGCGAGCGCACACAGGAATGTGATCAGCAACCGGTGCACGACTCCGCGGTCGTTCCTCCAGGATCCAGGCTTCGGTGGCTCGAACGCGCACAGCGTAGCGCGGAGCGTACCCGCGCTGCTGTGTGCATCCTTGCACACACGCTACCGGAACGACGTAGAGTTCGGCTTGATGGTGGCGCCCCATGTGCAGCTCACAGGCAGCTGAGTCCTTTCGCGGTCTGCTCCTGCGCCATCGCGCTCGGACCGGGCTGATCCAGCGAGACCTCGCGGCACGGGCTGGCGTCAGCCGTCGCTCGGTCCAGGAGTGGGAGACTGGCGCCGCGTTCCCGTCGGCCGAGCGACTCCAGGCGCTTATTCGAGTGCTGCTCGAGGCGGCTGGCCTGACTGCGGGAAGGGAGGCGCTGGAGGCACGCGAGCTCTGGACGGCAGTGCGGCGAGAGGCGCCGCGGATGCATACCCCATTCGACGAGCAGTGGTTCGCCGGGCTGCTCGCGGCACACGCTCCTCCGACAGCCCACCCACGAACGGATACGCTCGACAGCGCAGCCGCTGCGGAACGAGGGACCGGTCCGGCCGAGCGCGCTCAGTATTGGGGTGACGCGCCGGACACGGTGGGCTTCGTTGGCCGCGCCGAGGAGCTGGCGCAACTTCGCCATTGGGTGCTGGAGGAGCGCTGCCGACTTGTCGCGGTGCTCGGCATAGGCGGCATCGGCAAGACCAGCATCGCCGCCATGTTGGCCGAGAACGTGGCGCCGAGCTTCGAGCGCGTCTACTGGCGCGCTCTCCGCGACGCTCCTCCGCCGAGCGAATGGCTCGTGGGCGCTATCGGGTTTCTGTCCGATCAGCAACTGGTGCCACCAAAAACGGAGTCGGAGCGGCTCACGGTGTTGCTTCAACTGCTGCGCGAGCGGCGTTGCCTGCTCGTGCTCGACAACTTCGAGACCTTGTTCGAGCCAGGTCAACAGGAAGGGCGCTATCGGGCCGGCCTGGCCGGGTACGGGCGCCTGCTGCAGGCGGTGGGTGAAGCCGTCCACCAGAGCTGCCTGGTGCTGACCAGTCGTGAGGCGCCACCGGAACTGGCGGTGCGCGGCGACGGCAGGGTCCGCACGTTCGAACTGGGCGGTCTGCGTGTCAATGAAGCCCAGGTGCTGCTGGGCTTCAAACAACTGGAGGGTAGCAGCCAGGACTGGGCGGAGCTCAATGCTCGCTTCGGCGGCAACAGCCTGGCGCTCAAGATAGTGGGCGAAAGCATCCGCGAGGTCTTCGGCCGTTCCATTGGCGAGTTCCTGGAACAGGCAGGCGCCACCAGCTTGTTCGGGGGTATCCGACGGCTGTTATTCGAACAGATCGAGCGGAGTTCGCCTCTCGAGCAGCAGTTGCTGCGGGTGATGGCGGTAGAGCGTGAGCCCGTGCGCCTGACGGACTTGCTGGCTGCGCAGGCCCCGCGCGTCGGCCGCGGGGCGGTGCTGGAGGCGGCGGAGTCGCTGCGCCGCCGCTCGCTGATGGACCGCGTCGAGATGCCGGGTCCGGCCGCGTTCACGCTGCAATCGGTAGTGCTCGAGTACGTGACCGACCGGCTCGTGGAGGATGTTTCGAACGAGATCGCTCGTCATCAACCGGTGCTGCTGGTTGAGCAGCCACTCATCAAGGCCCAGGCCAAAGACTACGTGCGCCAGACGCAGGAGCGGCTGATCGGCGCGCCCATCCTGGGGCGGCTGAAGGCAGCCCACGGGGAAGGCGAAACAGAGCAGCGGCTGCTGGCGCTCCTGAATGGCTGGCGCGGCCTGCCGACGGGTATTCAAGGCTACGGTCCGGGCAACATGGTCAACCTGCTGCGACTGCTACGCGGCCATCTGCGCAAGCTGGACTTGTCGAGATTGGCGGTTCGCCAGGCCTACCTGGCGCAAGTAGACGTCCAGGACGCGAGCCTCGTGAACGCCCAGCTGGCCGACACCGTGCTGGCTGAGGCGTTCGATTTCCCGGGCTCCGTGGCGCTGAGTGGAGATGGCGCGCTCCTGGCGGCGGGCACGTCCACCGGTCAGGTGTGCCTGTGGCGCATGGCGGACCGCACGCCGCTGTGGGCGGTGCAGGGACACAGCGGCGGGGTCTGGGGCGTGGCGCTCTCTGGCGACTGCCAGCTCCTGGCCAGCGGCGGTACCGATGGCGCCGTGCGGCTGTGGGAGACCACCACCGGGCAACCGCTGACCGCGCTCGAGGGCCACACGGGCACCGTCTACGGCGTGGCACTCTCCGCGAACGGCGAGCTCCTGGCAAGTGGTGGGGCGGATAGCACGGTGCGGCTGTGGGACACCAGGACCGGCCAACAACTGGCCACATTACCGGGTCACACCGGGGCGATCTTCGGCGTGGCGGTTTCCTGCGACGGCCAGGTGGTCGCCAGCGGCGGGGGCGACGGGACGGTGCGGCTGTGGGACGTGGCGTCCCGTCGGCCGATGGCCACGCTGCAGGGCCACACTGGCACGGTGTGGGGCGTGGCGTTGTCGGCTGACGGGCAACTCCTGGCCAGCGTCAGCGTCGATGGGACCGTGCGGCTGTGGGACACCAGCGCCGGGCGACCGGGTGCGATCCTGGAGGGCCACGCTGGCGAGGTGTACGGCGTGGCCCTGTCGGCCGACGGCCAACTCCTGGCCAGCAGCGGCGCGGATGGGACGCTGCGGCTGTGGGACACCCGTACCGGCCGGCCGCAGGCGACCTTGCAGGGCCACACCGGCGCCATTTACGGCATCGCTCTTTCCGCCGACGGCGAGCTGTTAGCCAGTGGAGGTACGGAAGGCACGGTGCGGCTATGGGAGACCGCCACCGGGCGGCCGCAAGTAACCCTGCAGGGCCTAACCGGAGCGGTCTATGGCGTGGTGCTGTCCTCCGACGGGCGATTGCTGGCCAGCGCTGGCACGGAAGGGACGGTGCGGCGGTGGGTGACCAGCACCGGAGAACCATTGGCCAGCCTCGAGGGCCACTCTGCCACGGTCTACGGCATGGCACTGTCGACCGACGGCCAGCTCCTGGCGAGCGGCGCAACCGATGGCACTGTGCGTCTGTGGGCGGCGGCCACCGGTCAACCACTGGCCACGCTGGAAGGTAACGCTGGCGGGGTCCGATCTCTGGCGTTGTCTGCTGACGCCCAGCTGCTTGCGAGCGGCGGAACGGATGGGACGGTCCGTTTGTGGAAGGCCAGCACCGGTCAACCAGTGCGCACGCTGGAGGGGCACGCTGGCGCGGTCTACGGTGTGGCGCTGTCCGCCGACGGCGAGATCCTGGCGAGTGGGGGTACGGATGGTTCGGTGCGGCTGTTCGAGACTACCAGCGGGCAAGCATTGGCCAGGCTCGAGGGCCACACCGGCGCGGTCTACGGGGTCGCGCTGTCGTCGGACGGCGTACTCCTGGCCAGCGGCGGTGGGGATGGGACGGTGCGCCTGTGGGTTGTCGGCACTGGGGAAGCGTTGGCGACGCTACAGGGCCACACCGGAGCGGTCTACGGAGTGGCGATTTCAGCCGACGGACAGCTCCTGGCCAGCGGCGGTGGCGACGGAACCGTCCGGCTGTGGGAGACCGGCACCGGCCAATGCCTGGCCACGCTGCGGGGCCACACCGGCGCGGTGTACGGGGTCGCGCTGTCCGCCGACCGCCGCCAGGTGGCCAGCGGCGGCTTCGATGGCACGGTCCGGCTGTGGGAGGCGAGCACTGGTAGCTGGCTGCGCACGTTACGCGCCGAGCGCCGCTACGAGCGGCTGGACATTACGGGCCTGAGCGGAATCACGGGTGCCCAACGGCAGGCGCTCCTTGCTCTTGGCGCGGTGGATCGATCGGCTACCGCTTCCGGCGTCTGATGACCGCGAGTCACGGCGAAGCACGCCTGTATCGATCGGGCGCATGCCGGCTCGTCCGGCAGGAACTA
>CBJLVJ010000077.1:0-8685 GCA_966426465.1 uncultured bacterium
TCGAGTCGGACTCCATCGATCCCCTGCTCGGCCCCAGTTTAACCAACCGCCTGGTAGGCCAGCCGTTGGAGCGCGGTGGCGAGCACGGTCGCGCCGCGCGCCGCGTCTTCGGGACTGGTGTACTCGGCGGCGCTGTGCGAGCGGCCCTCCACGCTGGGCACGAACAACATGGCCGTCGGCACGCCCGTGGCCATCACCTGACTGTCGTGGCCGGCGCCGCTGACCATCGGCTTCCAGCTCACCCCGCACGCATCGGCCGCCGCCACGAGCTCCGCCTTGACGCGTGCATCCATGTCTCTGGGCAGCACGTCACCGACCACTTCGTACGCCACCGACACGCCTCGCTCGCGGGCGACCGCCTCGCCCCGCGCCCGAACCTCAGCCGCCAGACGCTGTTTGATGGCCTCATCGGGATGGCGCAGGTCAACCGAGAAGTGCACCAGCCCGGGCACGATGTTCCACGCCCCCGGCTGAACGTCCCACCAGCCGTTGGTAATCACCGCCGGACGCCCGGCTTGCTCGACGATGCGCGTCATCTCGCCAGCCATGTGCGCGGCGGCCTGCAGGGCGTCCTTGCGCAGGTCCATCGGGGTGGTGCCCGCGTGGTCGGTGCGACCCTCGACCGTCACCCGGAAGCGATACAGGCCAGTGATGGTATCCACGATGCCCAGCGGCACGCCCTCGTCAAACAGGATGCGGCCCTGCTCGATGTGCAGCTCGACGAACGCGTCGAGGTCCTGTCGCCTCGCGTCGGGGAAACGCTCGGGCGCCAGTCCGATGTCGGCCATGGCCTGGCCAATGCTGGTCCCGTCTTCGTCGCGCAGCGACTCGAGCTCGCTCGCCTCGATCAGCCCGAGCATGCCACGCGTCCCCCAGAAGTTGCAGTGGAAGCGGCTGTCTTCCTCCTCGCACAGCGCCACCACCTCCAGCGAGCGCTTCGGGCGACCCAGCCGAGCCGCAAGCAAACGCACCGCGGCAAGCGCGCTGAGCACGCCGAGCGCGCCG
Organism: uncultured bacterium; assembly: GCA_966426465.1. GTDB lineage: Bacteria > Chloroflexota > UBA6077 > UBA6077 > CF-72 > CF-72. The sequence goes on from CBJLVJ010000077.1 coordinate 1,006, forward strand.
TCGTAGCGTCCGCCGAGTCGTACCGTGTCGATGTGCGAGCCGGTCAGCACGGTGCGCGGGCTGTCGCCCTCCACCCGCCCAAACAGATTGCCCACGGCATCCTCGCGCACGGTCAGGCCCGCGTCGCGCAGCCAGTCCGCCACCTGGCGTCGCGCCGCGACCCATGCCGGGTCGTACACGTGGCGAATGATCCCGCCGCCGGGCTGCTCGCCGATGGCACCCAGCGTCTCGACCAGGTACTGCATCTCGGCCGGCTCGACCATGAGCGACGTTTCGGCTGTCATGGCTCTCCTTCCTCCCGTCCGGCCAGCGCCCGTATCCGCGCCAGCCGATCGGCGATCTCGCCAGCTTCGACGCCTTGCGTACCTGGCTCATAAAAGCGTCGGCCGGCCACGTTGTCGGGCAGGTAGCTTTGCGTCCAGCGTTCGGGGTCGTCCTCGGCGAAGTCGTGGCTGTAGCGATACTCGCGGCCGTACCCCATGCCGCGCATCAGACCGGTGACGGCGTTGCGCAGGTGCAGCGGCACGGGATCGTTGCGTGTTTCGCGCACCGCGTCCATGGCTGCCCCGTACGCCCGTCCGACCGAGTTCGACTTGGGCGCCGTCGCCAGGTACAGCGTGGCTTCGGCCAGCGGAAACATCGCCTCGGGCATGCCCACGAAGTGGGCTGCCTGCTGAGCCGCTACCGCCACGCGCAGCGCCTGGGGGTCGGCCAGGCCGACGTCTTCGCCGGCCAGGATGACGAGCCGGCGCGCAATGAACATCAGGTCTTCGCCCGACTCGAGCATACGCGCCAGCCAGTAGATCGCGGCGTCGGGGTCCGAGCCGCGCACGGATTTGATGAAGGCGGAGATCGTGTCGTAGTGCGCGTCGCCGCCCTTGTCGTACAACAGCGCGCGCTGCTGGACCGCGTCTTCGATCAGCGCCAGGTCGAGGACGTGCGAACCGGCCGCTTCGGCGGCATCGGCCGCCAGCTCGAGCGCATTCAGCGCCATGCGCGCGTCGCCGTTGGCCCGCTCGACCAGGTGGCGCATCGCCACGTCCTCGATCTCCAGTTTGCGATTGCCCAGGCCGCGCTCGGCATCCTCCAGCGCACGCCGGACGATACGCTCGATGTCGGCGTCGCCCAGCGCGCGCAGGGTGAACACGCGCACCCGCGACAGCAGCGCCGCGTTCACCTCAAAGGAGGGGTTCTCGGTGGTCGCGCCAATCAGGATGACCGTGCCGTTCTCGGCGTGCGGCAGCACCGCGTCCTGCTGCGCCTTGTTCCAGCGATGGACCTCGTCGATGAACAGGATGGTGCGCTGCTCGGGCACGCGGCGCGCCTGCTCGATGACCTTGCGCAGGTCGGCAACACCGGAGGTGACCGCCGACATGGCCTCGAAGCGCGAGCGCGTCAGCCGGACGATCACCTCGGCCAGGGTGGTCTTGCCCGATCCGGGCGGTCCCCACAGGACCATGCTGGGCACGTGGTCGGCTTCAATCGCCCGCCGCAACGCCCGCCCCGGCGCCAGCAGGTGGTCCTGACCGAGGATCTCGTCGAGCGTACGTGGCCGCATGCGCGCGGCGAGCGGTACGTGGCCCGCCCCGTCAGCCGCGCCGGAGTCGCCGAACAAGCGCGTCTGAGCCGCCACGGCCGGGAGCTTATCGCGTTCCAACGCGTCGATGACAAAGCTCTAACGCGATACAAACGACCGCACTTTGCCTGCTATGGCATACTGGGCTTGCCGTCCGGGCCTGGTGGTTGGGTGGCACAAACGACCCAACCGGGCGGTGTGCTCGTCTGGAGGAGGGAACAGGACGCACACCTATGGTCGCATCCGCAGAACGCACGTCCCGGGAGAAAGACGGCAACCGCGCTGCCGCCCAGCCGAAGCGCATCCTCATCGCCGATGACGACGCGCCGATTCGTGGCACGCTCGTCGAGCTGCTGCGCGGCGAAGGGTACGAGACGCTGGAGGCCAAGAGCGGGAGCGAGGTGCTGCGCATCGTACCGGTCGAGGAGCCAGATCTGCTCCTGATTGACCTGCGCATGCCCGATCAGGACGGCATCCAGATCCTGCGTCGCCTGTCCGCTCAGGACATCAACGTGGGCAACGTCATCCTGATGACCGCCTACGGCACCTCGAGCACCACCATCGAAGCGATGCACCTCGGCGCCTACGACTACATCACCAAGCCGTTCGACGTCGATCGGGTGCTGTTCACGATCCGCCGCTACTTCGAGCGACAGCAGCTCGCCCAGGAGCTGGTGCGCAGCAAGCAGGAGACCAAGGCCCTTTCGGAGCGCATCGTGGGCAACACGCCCCAGATGCAGGACGTCTACAAGATGATCGGCCAGGTGGCGGCGTCCGACGCCAACGTGCTGATCATCGGCGAGACGGGCGCCGGCAAGGAGTCGGTAGCCGAGATGCTCCACGAGTACTCGTCGCACTCCAAGGGGCCGCTGGTCAAAGTCAACCTGACCGCGCTGCCCGCCACGCTCATGGAGAGCGAGCTGTTCGGCCACGAGAAAGGCTCGTTCACGGGCGCCGACCGGCAGCGCATCGGTCGCTTCGAGATGGCCCACAAGGGCACCATATTTCTGGACGAGATCGGCGACATGGGCCTGCCCCTGCAGGCCAAGCTGCTGCGCGTGTTGCAGGAGCGCGAGTTCGAGCGCGTGGGCTCCAGCCAGTCGATCAAGGTCGACGTGCGGGTCATCGCGGCGACCAACAAGGACCTGCGCGCCGAAGTCGAGGCCGGCCGCTTCCGCGAGGACCTGTACCACCGCCTGGCCGTCATCACCATCCACGTCCCGCCACTACGCGAGCGCAAGGACGACATCCCCTTGCTGGTCGAGCACTTCCTGCAGAAGCACCGCTTTTCCGACGCCAGCCCACCCGCGCGGATGAGCGAAGAGGCGCTGCAGCGGCTGCTCCAGTACGACTGGCCGGGCAACGTGCGCGAGCTCGAACACACGGTTGAGCGCGCGGTCGTGCTCGCCCGCGGTGGCGTGATCACCGCCGACCACCTGGCCATGGAGGTCGACCGCGAGATCGCGATCATTGACCTGAACCAGCAGCTGACCAACGGCAAGACGCTGTCGGACGTCGTGGCGTCGACCGAAGCGCGCTACATTCAGCGCGCGTTGCTGCGCTCGGACGGCAACCGCCACGGCGCCGCAAAGCTCCTTGGCATAGATATTGCTACACTCGAAAAAAAGCTGGCGGAGCACGGTCTCGACGGGCGAACGTGAGATCGCGCCAGCGCTGAAAGGGAGAGGGACGTCATGGTTGATGAAGGCCGCTCGGGGGGCGCGTTTGGCGCTGCCCGACCGTGGGAAGACCGCAGCGGACGAGCGGCCGGCACTATTCTGGCCACGGCGGTTGCCGCCGGCGTCATCGCCTACCTGTTGCGCCGATCCCGCGAAGAAGAAGAACCGACCAGCCGCGTCGCCAGAATGGCGCGGGATTGGGCAGGCTCCGACAGCGTCGAAGCCGGGCGCGACTTTGTCATGGACAAGATCCTGCCCGAGCTCAAGCCAGCCTTGCTGTCAGCCCTGTCCGAAATTGAGGACATTGTCGATCAGGCGTTCCGGCGCATCGAAAAGAACATCAAGAAGCTGTAAAAGACGCTCTTCTTTCCCGTTGTGCGGTAGCGTGTCATCCTGAGCTTGCGAAGGATCCGTCGCTTCGGACGAACGACAAGACGCGGATCCCTGGTCACCGTGGTCTGCGCGTGGTGACGATGCGCGCAGCGCCTGGGTGCCTCCGCAGGATGACAGGTGCGTAGGTCGAGCGAAGATGGGCCCTTGATGGCAAGTGGGAGTGAATAGCCAACGATGACGATGGAGCTCGAGCTCGATCTCGGACAAGAATTTTCGCAGTCGCAGACCCTCAAGGTCTCGCCGCGACTGGTCGCGGCAAACTATATCCTCGAGCTTTCATCCCAGGAGCTCCAGCAGCAGATCGCCACCGAGCTGTCCGAGAACCCGGCCCTCGAGCTGGTCGAGATTCCCACGTGCCGTGTATGCGGCACCGAGCTCCAGGGCTCCATCTGTCCACGCTGCATCCAGCACCAGAAGTCGGGCACCACGTCCCCCTATGGCTCCGACGGGCGCAACTACTCGTACGACGACTCGCCGGCCGACTCACGCAACCGCGGCGGTGACGACGAGGATTTCGATCCGCTCACCCGCGTGGCCTCCGAGCAGACTCTGGCCGAGAAGCTCCTCATGGACATGGGCGCGGCCCTGCCCGAAGAGGACATGAGCATCGCCGAGTACCTGGTGGGCAGCCTCGACGAGAAGGGCTACCTGTCCATCAAGCTCGAAGACGTGTCGTACGAGATGGACGTGCCGATCGACAAGGTTCGCGCCGTGCTGCGCGTGCTTCAGGCGCAGGAGCCGGTCGGCATCGGCGCGCGTAACCTGCGCGAGTGTCTGGCGCTGCAGATCGCCCACCTGGAAGAGCGCGGGCTGTCCCAGCCACACGCGCGCGAGATCGTCACCATGTTTCTGACCGAGCTGGGCGAGCACAAGTTCGGCCGTATCGCCCACGAGCTCAAGATCTCCCAGCAGGAAGTCGCCGACGTGTGGGAGTTCGTCAAGACCAAGCTCAACCCGCACCCCGCCCACGGCTTTTCGCCCACCAACGCCAGCGACCGCGACACGCGCGCCATGTACATCATTCCCGACGTGGTTATTTCGAAGGGTTCCGACGACTTCGAGGTCGAGGTGGTCGAGAGTCGCCGCTTCGTGTTGCGCGTCAACCCGATGTACACGCGCCTCTCAGCGGACCTGCACCGCAGTAGCGCGGCGATGAATCCCGAAGAGAAGCGACACGTCCAGCAGTACGTTGGCCGCGCCAAGCTGTTCATCGCCAACATCAATCAGCGGCGGCAGACGCTGTTCAACATCACCCGATGCCTGGTCGATCAGCAGCGCGAGTTCCTGCAGCACGGCGTACGCCACTTGCGTCCGCTGTCCCGTGCCGCGGTCGCCCAGCAGCTCGGCGTCCACGAAAGCACCGTCAGCCGCGCCACGGCCAGCAAGTACGTGATGCTGCCCAATGGCGAGGTGATCCCCTACGCGCACTTCTTCACGCCCAGCCTGAGCGTGAAGGACATCATGAAAGAGGTCATCGAAAAAGAGGGCAAACCGCTCACCGACTCCGAGATCGTCGAGCGCCTCAAAGAGCGCGGCATCCACATCGCCCGCCGCACCGTCGCCAAATACAGGATGCAGCTCGCTATCCTGCCCAGCTCTTTACGCTAGGAGTTTTTTTGGGAGTCGCAAGTCTGCGGACTTGCTCCCCAGGGCTCCGCGCCCTGGACCCCGCGTTAGGACCGCCTGTGTCACCCTCGCTAGCCTCCCGCTTCGCGAGAAAGACCTAAACTTATCCAGTGGACTTTGGGTTAGAGCTCTCGGACGATCAGCGGGCGTTGCGCGCGACCATCCGCGAGTTCGCCGAAGGCGCGATTGCGCCGCACGCGGCGGAGTGGGACCGCTCGGGAACGTTCCCAGCGCCGACCATCAGAACGCTGGGCGAGCTGGGCGTTATGGCGCTGCCGTTCCCGGAGGAGTACGGCGGTCTGGGCGCCGGCACGCTGTCGTTCGTGGTCGCCCTGGAAGAGCTGACGCGGGTCGACTCGTCAGTCGCCATTACCGTGGCGGCGAGCGTCTCGCTTGGCGGGGTCCCGATTTTGAACTTCGGCACCGAGCAACAGAAGCAGCGCTGGCTGACGCCGCTGGCCCGCGGCGAAACGATCGGCGCCTTCGCCAGCACCGAGCCCGGCATGGGCTCCGACGTGCAGGGCCTGTCCACCACCGCCAAACACGACGGCCAGGCGTGGCTGATCAACGGCACCAAGGCCTACATCACCAACGCCGGTACCGAGCTCAGCTCGTTCGTCACCACCACGGCCATCACCGGCCAACGCAGCCCGGGCAAGCGCGAGGTGTCCACCTTCATCGTGCCCGTCGACGCGCCCGGCTTCGCCCCGCAGAAACCCTACGAGAAGATGGGCTGGCACGCCTCCGATACGCGCGAGCTCGTCTACCAGGACTGCCGCGTCCCCGACGACGCCATGCTGGGCGAGCGCGGCGCTGGCGCCCGCATCTTCCTGTCCACCCTGGACGCCGGGCGCATCGGCGTGGGCGCCATGGGCGTCGGGCTGGCCCAGGGCTGTCTCGAGCACTCGGTACGCTGGGCCAACCAGCGCTGCGCCTTCGGCCAGCCGATCGCGCGCTACCAGGCGGTGTCGTTCGAGCTGGCCGATTTGAAGACACGCATCGACGCCGCGCGGGCCCTGGTCTACCGCGCCGCCGCGCTCAAGGACGCCGGCCGCCCCACCACGGAAGCGGCCGCCCAGGCAAAGTTGATGGCCAGCGAGCTGGCCGTGCACGCCGCCAACGTGGCCATGCAGGTCCACGGCGGCTACGGCTACATGGAAGAGTCGGCGATCCCCCGCTTCTACCGCGACGCCAAGATCCTCACCATCGGCGAGGGCACGAGCGAAATTCTGAAGCTGGTCATCGCCCGACAGATAGGGCTTTCCGTATGAACGACACCAACGGCATTTACATCCTCGGCGCGGCGCGTACGCCCATCGGCAAGATGATGGGCACGCTGGCCTCCGTTCCCGCGCCCGAGCTTGGCGCCACCGCCATCAAGGCGGCTGTCGAGCGCGCCAACGTCGACCCAGCCCGGGTGGACGAAGTGATCATGGGCCACGTCATCCAGGCCGGCGTCGGCCAGGCGCCAGCCCGCCAGGCGTCGATCGCCGCCGGGCTGCCCACCTCGGCCAATGCGACCACGCTCAACAAGGTGTGCGCCTCAGGTCTCGAAGCCATCAACCAGGCCGCCCATTCCATCCGCGCCGGCGACTCGAGCCTGGTGGTCGCGGGTGGCATGGAGAGCATGAGCCAGGGTCCCCACCTGCTGCCGAAAGCGCGCTTCGGCTACCGCATGGGACCAGCCACGCTCCAGGACTCCGTCGTCTACGACGGCCTGTGGTCGCCCTGGGATGACCACCACATGGGCATGAGCGCCGAGGCGATCGCCGAAAAACGCGGCATCACCCGCCAGGAGCAGGACGAGTGCTCGCTGCGCAGCCACCAGCGCGCGGTGGCGGCCACCAGCGCGGGCCGCTTCAGGACCGAGATCGTACCGGTCGAGGTCCAGGGCCGAAGAGGTGCACCGACGCTGGTGGACACCGACGAGGGCCCGCGTGCCGACACGACCAGCGAAGCCCTGGCCCGCCTGCAACCGGCGTTCACACCGAGCGGCACGGTGACGGCGGGCAACGCGCCCGGCTTCACCGACGGCGCGGCGGCGGTCGTCGTTGCCGGTGCGGACGGCCTGGACGGGCACACGCCGCTCGCCCGCATCGTCGGCTACGCCAGCGCAGCCACCGACCCGTTGTGGCTGTTCGAAGCGCCGGAGCTGGCGCTCAACAAGCTGTTCAAGAAGACGGGAACGTCGCTCCAGGACTGGGACCTGCTCGAGATCAACGAGGCCTTTGCCGCACAGATCGTCGCCAACAGTAAGGCGCTCAACTGGGACTGGGAGCGGGTTAACGTCAACGGCGGCGCGATCGCCCTGGGACATCCACTCGGGGCAACCGGCGCCCGCCTCGTCGTCACCCTGCTGCACGCCCTGCAACAGCGCGGCTACTCGCGAGGCATCGCCGGGCTCTG
>CBJLVJ010000078.1:0-8663 GCA_966426465.1 uncultured bacterium
TCGAGCAGACCCATGTCTCGATCGTTTTTTTCCGTCAGGCGCGGCCTTGCCGCGGCGCAGGCAGCTCAGGCAAAGACTCAGGCCGACCAGCGCATCGACCAGGAGATGACGGAAGTCCGGCCGGCGGGCGGACCGGGCGGCCCTGGCGGCCGCGGCACACCGTAGACCACACGGCGGCGTCTATCACATAGTCCGGTATCTGGAATGGCGGCTGAGTCAGCCGCCATTCCAGACCTCAGCGAGGCATCGAGAGGATGTCGGCCAGGTCGTACTTGACCGGCTCTTCGAGCTGTTCGTACGTACATGACTTCGGGTCGCGATCGGGTCGCCAGCGGACGAACTGGGCGGTGTGTCGGAAGCGGTCACCTTCCATGTGCTCGTAGCGAGCTTCCACCACACGCTCGGGTCGGAGCGGCGTGAACGACAGGTCCTTGCCCACGGCCCATCGGCTGGTTTCGGCGTTGCGAGGCGTGCGAGTGCCTTCTTCCTCTCTGGCCCACGCCCACGGGTGGTCGTCAAAGTTGGTGACCAGCGGCTGCAGCTCGACGAACAGCTCCTTGCGGCGGGCGGCTGGGAACGCTCCGATCACACCCACCGACATCAGCTCGCCGCGGTCGGTGTACAGACCGAGGAGCAGTGAGCCAATGCTTTCGGCGTCGGTCACGTGCACGCGGTATCCCGCGACCACGCAGTCGGCGGTTCGTTCGTGTTTGATCTTGAACATGACGCGTTTGTTGGGCTCGTAGATGCCCTCGAGGGGTTTAGCGACGACCCCGTCGAGCCCGGCGCCTTCGAACTGGTCGAACCACTGCTCCGCCACTTTGTGGTCGGTGGTGGTGGGCGTGAGGTGGATCGGTGGACGAGCACCAGCCAGCGCCCGTTCGAGCAGCTCGCGGCGGTGTGCGAACGGTCGCGTGGTGTAGTCTTCGTCGCCACTGGCCAGGAGGTCGAAGGCGATGAAGCTGGCCGGGGTCTCTCGGGCGAGCCTGGTCACGCGGCTCGTGGCGGGATGGATGCGTTGCTGAAGGACCTCGAACTCGAGCCGTTTATCGACCACGACGACGATTTCGCCGTCGACCACGCATCGCTCGGGCAGGCATGCTTTGATCGCCTCGACGATCTCGGGAAAGTAGCGCGTCATCGGCTTTTCGTTGCGGGAGCCGATCTCCACCTCGTCACCGTCGCGGAAAATGATGGAGCGAAAGCCGTCCCACTTCGGCTCGAAGCTCAGCGCGCCATCGGGGATGCGCGGGACTGCCTTCGCCAGCATCGGAGCCACAGGTGGCATCACTGGTAAGCGCATGCCCCCCTTTATACCGTCGGAAAACCTGCCCAGGCGCGCCGAGCCGGATTTTTGGTGCTCGGGCTGTCTTTACCTGTTTTTCAGGTGTCTTTCAGCCGCCTTTCACCGGGCCGCTCCCGGATGGCCGCATACTCCGCGTCGTCAGGTCTGGGGTGAATGCCTCCAACTCCCCTAACCTCAGTCCTGACCGTAGGAGACCGGAGTTGTGCCGTGCGGGGGCGCAGCTCCGGTCTTCGTTTTGCACAGCGATCACGCGCCAGCCGGCGCCCCCGACCAGGTCATGGGACCACGGCCGGGGGGCGGCCTGGGCGAATGGCTCCAACCCTTACTGTGCATAACGGGCCTGGACGCCGTCTGGTTACGCACCTCGAGTGCGCAGGACTGCGTTATCGTAAGCCAGCGTGCCGAGCCGGGTCATTTACGTTCTCAATGGGCCGAACCTGAACCTGCTCGGCAAGCGTGAGCCGGCGATCTACGGCCACGAGACGCTGGCCGACGTCGAGCACGACTGTCGACGTGTCGCAGCGGAGCAGGGTCTCGAGCTAGAGTTCCGCCAGACGAACGCCGAATCCCAGCTCATCGACTGGATCCACGAGGCCAGGGAGCGCGCCGCTGGGATCGTCATCAATCCTGCTGCGTTCACCCACACCTCCGTGGCCATTCTCGACGCGTTGCAGACCTGCGAGTTCCCCATCATGGAGGTGCACATCTCGAACGTGCACAGGCGCGAGCCCTTCCGGCACCACTCCTACGTCTCGCTGGTGGCGTCCGGGGTGATCGCCGGCTGCGGCACGCAGGGCTACCAGTTTGCCCTTCAACGCCTCGCGCGTTTGCTCGACCAGCCCGCTCGCCCGTAAACGAGCTCAGCGGGCGAGACTACGGTGGCGCGCCTGGGCGGCCATGCGGACAGGCGCGTTGACTTCACCGTGCAGGTCGTACGCCCCAACGCGCTGCGCGATCTCGAAGAAGAACCGCCCGGCAAAGGTCTCGGTGAAGATGTGGAAGTACTCGCCCGAGTCATCGTGGTCGAACAGGATGGCGGCCTCACGAAGCTTGCCGACGAAGTCGTCGGTGAGGCCAAAGCGCGCCTCCAGGTCGAGGTAGTAGTTGTCGGGAATGGACAGGAACGCGACACCCGCTGCCCGCAGCCGAGCAACCGTGGCGAAGATGTCCTGGCACGCGAACGCGATGTGGTGCACGCCCGAGCCCGCGAACGTGTCGAGCGAGCGTGCCATGACCGTATTGCGGCCTTGCGCAACGTTGAGCGTGATGCGAACCGAGCGATTGCTGTTGACCAGCGCCCTGCTGCGGATCAGGCCATACGGGTCGGCGAGCTCGAGCAGGCCGCGCGGCTCCAGCCCGAGCACGGCCCGGTAGAACAGCAGGTACGCGCTGAGCCGATCGGCCGGCAGGCCCAGGGCGAGGTGATCCACCTGCAGCAAGCCCGCCTCGGCTGCCTCGCGGCCATTCGGCGCGACCAGCTCAAAATCCACCTCGAAGAGTCGCCCGGACGCGCCGGTTCGACCCACGAAGTAGATGAGACTGCCGTCGACCGATCGGATGGCCGGAATCGTCAGCTCGTTGGGCCCGACCCGCCCTTCAACGTGCGTGGCCAGCAAGGCCGTGGCTCGCCCTTGTGCCTGGGCCTCGTCTGCTGCGCCGAGGGCGATGGCGCACAGGGACGGGCCGTGCACGTCAAAGTAGCTGCGCGCGAAGGAGTCCGGCTCGGCATTCAGGATCAGGTTGATGTCGCCCTGGCGGTACAGGGTGACGGCCTTCGAGCGGTGCCGACCGATCGCGCGGAAGCCCAGGCGCTCGAGCAGGCTATGCAGCTCCCCGCGGGTGTCCGCGTCGACGGCGAACTCGAGGAACGTGAAGCCGTCGAAGCCAGGCGCCGGCGGCGGATCGAACAGCTCGACCCGACGCCGGGCAGGCGGAGGCGCTTCGAGCTGGCCGGCCGCGGGCTCTACTCGTCGGTGGGCCTGCTCCTCGAGGTACAGCAACGAGCGCATGGCGTCGGTCGCCGTCTGGCGCGGATCTGAGGCGCGGAACTCGTCGTTGAACACCTCGAGCGACAGCGGGCCAGCGTAGCCACTGCGCAGCACGTGCACGACAAAGCCGGCCAGATCGAGGTCGCCCTGACCAGGAAAGCACCGAAAGTGGCGGCTCCACGACAGGGTGTCCATTGCCAGCCGCGGCGCGTCGGCCACCTGCAAAAAGAAGATGCGGTCGCCAGGAATGGCTTCGATGCCGGCCGGATCGTCGCCCAGCGCCAGCGTGTGGAACGTGTCCAGGGTGAGGCCAAGATGTGGATGCGCGGCGCGCTGCACGATCTGCCAGGCATGGCCGTAGGTGCGCACGTGGCTGCCCCAGGCCAGGGCCTCATAGCTGATGCGGATGTTGCGACGGGCGGCCCGCTCGGCCAGCTCGTAGAGCTGGGCCGCTGACCGCTCGTCGTCGCCGATGGACAACGCAGAGACGTTCGAGCAGACCAGCATCATCGGCGCGCCGAGCTCGACCATGACGTCGAGCTTGCGCTCGGCACGGTCCAGGTTGCGCTGCAAGGCCTCGTTCGAGACGCCCTCGAAGTCGCGGAACGGTTGGTACAGGTCGATCCCGAGGCCGACGTCGGCGGCAAGGTGCTGGACTTCGCGGGGCGTGCCGTTGAAGGTGATCAGATCGGTCTCGAACAGCTCGACGGCGCTGAAGCGCGCCGCGGCCGCGGCTTTGAGTTTCTCGTCGAGGGTCCCGCTGAGCGAGACAGTGGCAATCGAGCGTCGCAGCGAACGCGGGTTGCCTCAGTCAGCCCGCTCGAGGATGGTGGCGATGCCCTGGCCGACACCGATGCACATCGTGACCAGCGCGTAGCGCTTGTCCTGGCGGCGAACTTCGAGCGTGGCTGTGCCGGCCAGCCGCACTCCGCTGGCGCCGAGCGGATGGCCAAGGGCGATGGCGCCGCCGTTGGGGTTGACGCGCGCCTCGTCGTGCCAGTCCACGCCCAGGTCTTCCAGGCAGGCGATGGCCTGGCTGGCGAAAGCCTCGTTCAGCTCCACCACATCCATGTCCTCGATACGCAGGCCGGCCCGCTGGAGGGCCTTGCGCGAGGACGGGATCGGTCCCAGGCCCATTTCGTCTGGCCTGACGCCGGCCACCGCGGTGCTGACGACCCGCACCATGGGCTCCAGGCCGAGCTCGCGGGCGCGCTCGGCCGAGGCCACCAGCAGCATGGCGGCGCCGTCGTTGATGCCCGAGCTGTTGCCGGCCGTGACGCTGCCATCTCTGGCGAAGGCCGGTCGCAGCTTTGCCAGCGTCTCGAGCGTGGTGCCTGGCCGCGGGTGTTCATCCTCAGCCACTGTCACCGTCTCGCCTTTGCGGGCGGGCACCGGAGTGGGCACGATCTCCTCGGCCAGGCGTCCATCGCGCACGGCGCGGGATGCTTTCTGCTGGCTGAGCAGCGCCAGCTCGTCCTGGTCCTGGCGCGAGACGCCCCGCCGCTCGGCCACGTTCTCGGCCGTCTCGCCCAGGCTAACGGTGTGCCCGTCCGCCACCAGGTCGGGGTGGGGAAAGCGCCAGCCCAGAGTCGAATCGGCCATGTCGGGCACGCCGCGCGGGAACGCCTGCTCGGGCTTGAGCATGACCACCGGCGCGCGCGACATGCTCTCGACGCCGCCCGCCACGAACAGGTCGCCCTGGCCGCTCCAGATGGCCTGGGCGGCGTTGTTGAGCGCCTGCAGGCCCGAGCCGCACAGCCGGTTGACGGTCTGGCCGGGCACCTCGACCGGGAAATCGGCCAGCAGCAGCGCCATGCGCGCGACGTTGCGGTTGTCCTCGCCGGCCTGGTTGGCGCAGCCCAGGATCACGTCGTCCACCGCCGATGGGTCGATGCCCGTCCGCTCGACCAGCGTCTTGAGCGCGTGAGACGCCAGGCTGTCGGGTCGGAGGCTGGCCAGCGCCCCGCCGTAGCGCCCGATTGGCGTGCGCACATAGCCCACAATCACGGCGTCTCGCTGCTGGTGTTGCTGCATGGTCGTCAAAGCTCCTCTCGTTCGGACTGCACGGCCTCGAATCGTCGCAGCGCGCGGTCGATCAGGGCGTCGGTGCTGCCCAGGTAGTGGGTCGGATCGAGCGCGACATCGATGGCCTCGGGACCAAGCACGGCGCGCACGCGCGAATCCTCCAGAGCTGCGCGCCTGAGATCGGCGCCGTCCGATGCCACCCGGCGCGACACGCCCTGGACGATCTGGTGCGCCTCGTCCTTACCGAGGCGCTGGGCGAGCGCCATGCTGAGCGCTTCGGCCATGAGCAGGCCGCCGCCCATCTCCAGGTTGGCGCGCATCCGGTCGGGGTGGATCTCCAGGCCGTCGACGGCGCAGCGCACACGCTCGACGGCGCCGGCGGTGAAGCAGAACAGCTGAGGCAGCGCCGCCCACTCGGCCTGCCAGCCGCCGATGGCGCGCTCGTGTTCCTGCACCATGCCACCCACAATCACCGGGACCACACCGATCGCGAGACGGGCGGCGGCGAGCGCCTCCACAGCGTCGACGGGGTTGCGCTTGTGGGGCAGTGCGGACGAGCCGCCCTTGCCCGCGGCACTTGCCTCGCTCACCTCGCCGACCTCAGTCTGGGCCATCAGCGCCAGGTCGAGCGCAATCTTGCCCATGGCCCCGGCGAGCACACCGAGCGCGGACGCCAGCTCGGCGATGCGGTCCCGCTCGGCGTGCCATGGCAGATCCGGGACGCCCAGGTGCAGCTCGGCGGCAAGCAGCTCGGCAATGCGCGGGCCATGCTGGCCGAGCGAGGCGAGCGTGCCGGCGGCGCCGCCGAGCTGGACCACCAGCGTTTGCCGGCGAAGCGTGCGGAGGCGCTCGAGCTGGCGGGTGGTCAGCGCCAACCAGCGCGCGGCCTTGAGCCCGAACGTGATCGGCAGCGCCTGCTGCAGGAGCGTGCGGCCGGCCATGACCGTGCCACGGTGCTGCTCGGCCAGGCGGGCGCAGGCCGAGCCGACGGCGAGCAAGTCCGTCTCCAGCAAGGCCAGCCCGTGACGAACCTGCAGCACCAGCGCGGTGTCGATGGCGTCCTGACTGGTGGCGCCCCAGTGGACGAATTTGCGGCCTTCTCCTTCGACCAGATCGGTCAGCGCTCGGACCAGCGGAATCGCGGGCGTGCCGGCCGGGACGGCATCGCGGAAGAGCCGCTCGACGTCGAACAGCTCGACGCGGCACCGCCGTGCAATCTCGTCCGCGGCCGGCTCCGGCATGACCCCGACATGCGCCTCGGCCCGCGCCAGGGCGGCCTCGAACGCGAGCATTCCCCGCACGTGGGCTTCGGCCGAGAACGCGGCCGTCATTTCTCGCGTGCTGAACAGGAGCTCAGCCGGCGGCATCGTGCTCGGTTGCCGTGCCGTGCGCGCGTGCCGTTCGGGCCTGGAGATCGCGCAGCACGTCCAGCTCGGTGGCGGTCGGTGGGGGTGTCTGCTCCACCTGGTGCGCGAAGCGGACCGGCCAACCGGTGGCTTCGCTGATCTGCTCGTGGCTGACGCCCGGGTGCACCGAGACCACCGTGAGCTCCTTCGTCTCGGGGTCCGGCCGCAGCAGGCACAGATCCGTCGCCACCAGGGTCGGGCCGGCCGTGCGCATGCCCAGGCGCTGGCGGTGGTCGCCGCCCTCGCCATGGCCGAACGACGTGACGAAGTCGACTCTGGGCACGAACGAGCGACGGCCCTGGCGCATGATCACGAAGATCTGGCCGCACGCGGACGCGATCTCGGGCGCGCCGCCCGCGCCGGGCAGGCGCACTCTGGGGCGCGCGTAGTCGCCGATCACCGTCGAGTTGATGTTGGCGAAGCGGTCGATCTGCGCGCCGCCCAGGAAGCCGACCGAGATGCGGCCACCCTGCAGCCAGTACGCGAACATCTCGGGCACCGAGACTGTGGACAGGGCGGTGTGGCACAGCTCCGGGTCGCCGATCGACAGCGGCAGCACGTCGGGCCTGGTGCCGAGGGTGCCGGACTCATAGATCAGGGTGAGGTCGGGAGCGTGCGTCAGGCGGGCCAGGTTGCAGGCCACCGACGGCGCGCCGATGCCCACGAAGCACACGTCGTCCTTGCCGAGCGCCCGTGCCGCGGCGATGGTCATCATCTCTGTGGCCGAGTAGCCGTCGGTCATGCGGGCACCGCCTCGAGCACGTGCTCGCGTATCCACGCCTGGAAGGTGTCGCGCTCGCGGGCGATGCCATCCCAGGCCGTATAGAACGCGTTGTCGCGCGCGTAGTAGCCGTCGGCGTACGACGGATAGGCGCCGCCCGGCGCCTCGACGACCGCGGTGATGCTCCAGCTCGGCAGCACGACCGCGTTCGGGCCTGGCACGCGCAGGTCGTCGACGACCTCCTCCACCGTCACGATCGCCCGCTTCGAGGCCAGCGCCACCTCTTTCTGCACGCCGACGATGCCTTCCAGCAACACGTTGCCGGCGCGGTCGGCGCGCTGGGCGTGGACGATGCCGACATCGGGCCGCAAGGCGGGCACCGCCGCCAGGCGTTCGCCGGTGAACGGGCAGGTGATCGAGCGGATGTTGGGATTCCTGCCGACCAGGTCCGAGCCGAGGTACCCGCGCAGGATGGCGCACGGCAGGCCGGCCGCGCCGGCCGCCCAGGCGGCGGCCATGGCCGCGTGGCTGTGCTCCTCCAGCTCCAGCGGCTGAGGCCAGCCGCGCTCGACCGCGTCGCGCAGGCGGTGCAGCGAGCCGACGCCAGGGTTGCCGCCCCACGAGAAGATCAGTTTCTTCGCGCAGCCCATGCCGATGAGCTGGTCATAGATGAGGTCCGGCGTCATGCGGATGAGCGTGAGATCTCGCTTGCGCTGGCGGATGATCTCGTGGCCGGCGGCGAACGGAATCAGGTGGGTGAAGCCTTCCAGAGCGACCGTGCCGCCATCGGGCACGTGCTCGGCGATGGCCTGGCTCATGGACAGGAATGCGGTCACGGTCGCGTCCTCCCCCGGCCTGCCTACACGTTGAAGAACGGCGTCTCGCCGTCGCCCTGCAGCACGATGTCGAACTGGTACGCCCGCTCGGTGCCGTGATCGTGGGGCTGCGCGACCAGCAGCGCCCGCCGCTCGGCCGGGACGCTTTGCAGGACGGCATCGTCCGCGTTGGACGGCTCGTCGCCGAAGTACACACGAGTCACAGCGTGGTTGAGCAGCCCGCGCGCGAAGACGGTCACGACGATATGCGGAGCTTGCAGGCCGCCGCCTGGGCCCGGCACGCGGCCGGGCTTGATCGTCTGGAACCAGTAGCGCCCCTCGTCATCGGTGCCGCTACGCCCGAAGCCGGTGAAGTCCGGGTCGAGCGGCAGATGCTGGCGC
>CBJLVJ010000079.1:0-8626 GCA_966426465.1 uncultured bacterium
TTGCCTGGCGGGTTCGCGTACGGCGACCACCTGCGCGCGGGCGCCATCGCCCGGTTCTCGCCGGTGATGCAGGGCGTCCAGACCTTTGCCAATGCTGGCGGGCTGGTGCTGGGTATTTGCAATGGGTTCCAGGTTTTGCTGGAGGCCGGCTTGCTGCCTGGCGCGATGCTGCGCAACGCCTCGTTACAGTTCCGATCGGAGTGGGTGTGGTGCCGCGTCGAGCGCACCGATACCCCGTTCACCAGCGCGTGCAGCCTGGGCCAGGTGCTGCGGCTGCCAGTTGCTCACGGTGAGGGAAACTACGTCTCGGTGTCCGAGCCGCGAGACGTGGCGCTGCGCTACTGTGACGCGGACGGCAACGTCGTCCCTGACGCCAACCCGAACGGCGCTCAAGACGGGATCGCCGGCATCCTGAACGCCGCTGGCAACGTGTTCGGCCTGATGCCACACCCTGAGCGCGCCTCGGAGACGCTGCTCGGCAGCACGGACGGGCGGCTCATCTTCGCTTCACTCGCCATGGCGCTCCGCGCGCCGGCGCTGACATGAGCGTCGCGAGCACCGAGCGAACTGCCGAGCACCGTCTTCGCGCTTTTGGCCTCCTCCCCGCCGAATTCGACCTGATCGTCAGTCGCCTCGGGCGCGAGCCGAACCTGGTCGAGCTTGGCATGCTCGGCGCGATGTGGAGCGAGCATTGTGGTTACAAGCACTCGCGCAAGCTCCTGAAGCTGTTGCCGACGAGCGGCCCGCGTGTGGTGCAAGGCCCGGGCGAAAACGCCGGCGCGGTCGACATCGGCGACGGCCTGGCCGTCGTGCTCAAGATGGAGTCTCACAACCACCCCAGCGCGGTCGAGCCATTCCAGGGCGCCGCGACCGGTGTTGGCGGCATTCTGCGCGACATCTTCACCATGGGCGCCCGCCCGGTGGCGGTGCTCGACTCGTTGCGCTTTGGTGATCTCGAGGACCCGCGCACGCAGTACCTGCTCGGGGGCGTCATCGGCGGTATCGGCCACTACGGCAACTGCTTTGGCGTACCGACGGTTGGTGGCGAGATCAGCTTCGACGCCGGCTACAGCGGCAACCCGATCGTGAACGCCATGGCCCTGGGCATCGCCCCACTCGGGCGGCTGATGCGAGCGCGCGCGATCGGACCTGGCAATCCGCTGCTGCTGGTTGGCGCCGACACCGGCCGCGATGGCTTGCAGGGGGCGGCGTTTGCCTCGAACGAGGACCCCGAGGCGTCGCACCGCGGCGTGGTGCAGGTCGGCAATCCGTTTCTGGAGAAGCTGCTGCTCGAGGCTTGCCTGGCCGCGCTCGACGGCGGCGACGTACTGGCCATGCAGGATCTGGGCGCGGCGGGCTTGACCTCGTCGGCGGTCGAGATGGCGGCGCGGGGTGGCCTGGGTGTCGAGATCGACGTCGACCGTGTGCCGCGCCGCGAGAGCGGCCTGGACGCCTTCGAGGTGATGCTCTCAGAGTCGCAGGAGCGCATGCTGCTGCTGGTCAGGGCCGGATCGGAGCAGGCGATCCGTCGCCACTTCGCGCGCTGGGAGCTGCACGCCGAGGTGGTCGGCCAGGTCACTGCCGAGCCGCTGATCCGCGTGCGCCAGGGCCAGCAGGTCGTGGCCGAGCTGCCGATCGCGCTGCTCACCGACGACGTGCCGGCCTATGACCTTCAGCCTGTTGCCGCGCCGGCCGAGGCGCGTCCGGCCCGGGTTGAAGGCGAAGCTGCCGCTGAAGATGCGCTCCTTCGCCTGCTCGCGTCGCCCAACCTGCGCAGTCGCCGTTTCGCTTATCGCCAGTACGACTCCACGGTGCAGGGCAACACGGTGCTCGGCCCGGGCTGCGCCGCGGCCGTGGTCCGCGTCGACGGCACGCGCAAGGGCCTGGCCATCACGACCGACTGCAACCCGCGTTTCATGCGCCTGGACCCGCGCCGGGGCGCCGTCCAGGCCGTGGCCGAAGCCGCCCGCAACATCGCCTGCGTTGGCGCCGAGCCGATCGCCGTGACCGACTGCCTGAACTTCGGCAATCCCGAAAAGCCAGGCGTGGCCTGGCAGCTGACGGAGGCCGTCCACGGACTTGCCGAAGCCTGCCGCGAGCTTGGCATTCCCATCGTGAGCGGCAACGTCAGCCTCTACAACGAGAGCGCCGGGCGGTCCATCCCGCCGACTCCGACGGTCGGCATGGTGGGCCTGCTCGAAGACGTCAACCTGACCGTACCCACGGCTGTTCGCGAGGGATCCGTGGTGATCCTGCTCGGAGAGTCGCCGAGCGCGCTGAGCGCCGGCGAGTACGCCGGTGATGGTGGCCCGTTCCCAGAGCTCGATCTGGCCGGTGAAGCACGGCTCGGACGACTCCTCCGGGCACTCGCCGCGGCGCGACTGGTGCGATCGGCCCAGGATGTCTCGGACGGCGGTCTGGCCGTGGCCGTCGCGGAATGCGTGCTCCTCGGCGGCACAGGTGCCACACTCCGGTTGTCGGGCTCGCCTGAGGTGGCACTGTTTTCGGAGGACCAGGGACGCGTCGTGGTGACGTGCGCGCCCGAGCACGTCGAGGTCGTTTCGGCTCTGGCACGCGACCAGTCCGTACTGGCAACCGTGGTGGGCGAAACCGGAGGTGATCGCTTGCGCATCGACAACGTTCTCGACGTAAGCATCGAGCGGCTGCGCTCCGCATGGGATCCGCCGCGGTGACGCCGCGACCGCGTGAAGCCTGTGGTGTTGTGGCGATCGCCAGTCGCACGGCTGAGCCGGCGCGGTTGGCCTTTTTCGCCCTGTATGCGCTGCAGCACCGCGGCCAGGAGAGCGCCGGCATCTGCACCGCCGACGGCCACAACCTGCGCAACCTGACCGGCATGGGCCTGGTCAGCCAGGTGTTCCATGAGCGCGACCTGGCCAAGCTTGGCGGACAGTACAGCATCGGCCATACGCGTTACTCCACCACCGGCTCGAGCCGCGCCGAGAACGCGCAGCCCTTTGTCGTCGGCTCGGACCTGGGCAGCCTGGCGCTGGCTCACAACGGCAACCTGGTCAACATCGACGCGCTGCGGGCCGAGGTGACGCGTCTCGGCATTCGCCCGCGTACGTCGACCGACTCGGAGCTGATCGCGCATCTGATCGCCCGCGCGAGCGGCGACGACTGGCTCAGCCGCATGCGGACCGTCCTCGACACCCTGAGCGGGGCGTTCTGCCTGGTCATGCTCACGGCTGATCGCGTCTACGCGGCACGCGACCCGTGGGGTATCCGTCCACTGGTGCTCGGACGGCTGGCGAACGGCTGGGCGGTGGCTTCAGAGAGCTGTGCCCTGGACACCATTGGCGCCCAGCTCATTCGCGAGGTCGCGCCGGGCGAGCTGCTGGCCATCGACCGTGACGGCGTCAAGTCGGAGCAGTTTTCGAGCTTGCCACCGCCCGCCCGAGCAGCCTGCTCGTTCGAGTACATCTACTTCGCTCGACCCGACAGCTTGCTCGACGGCCAGCTGGTGTACGCCGCACGCGAGCGTATGGGCGAGCGCCTGGCCCGTGAGCACCCGGTGGCGGCCGACTTCGTGATGCCCGTGCCCGATTCGGCCACCCCCGCCGCGATCGGCTTCGCCCGCGCCGCTGGCCTGCCCTACCGCGAGGGTCTGGTCAAGAACCGCTACATCGGCCGAACGTTCATTCAGCCGCGGCAGGAGCAGCGCGAGTTTGGGGTCGACCTGAAGTTCAATCCGCTGCCCGAAGTGCTGCGCGGCCAGCGTATCGCGCTGGTCGACGACAGCATCGTGCGCGGGACCACCACCCCGCGCATCGTGGCCATGCTGCGCCGTGCCGGCGCGGCCGAGGTCCACCTGCGCATCTGCGCGCCACCCATCCGCTACGCGTGCCATCTCGGCGTCGACACCGCGCCCGAGGACACGCTGATCGCCAACACGCACACCACAGACGAAGTTCGTGCGCTGGTCGGCGCCGACTCGCTCGGCTATCTGAGCCTCCAGGGCCTGATCGCCGCGATCGGCTTGCCGTCGAGCAAGCTGTGCAACGCGTGTTTCCACGGTCGCTACCCGATGTCCATCGACGCGGCAACGAACAAACTGGCACTGGAGCCGGGCAGGCGCCGGTGAACGCCGCGCTGGGTCGAGCCGTCCGAAGCCTCCGCTTGACGGGTCAGGCACTGTGACGTCTACAGCCTCCCTGCCCCCAGGTGGGGTCCCCTCCGGGGAAAATCTCAGCTACGCTGCGGCCGGGGTTGACCTCGCGGCGGCCGAAAACAACGTCCGCCGTATCGCCGCGCACGTGCGCTCCACCCACGGGCCGTCGGTCCTCGGCACGTTCGGCGCCTTCGCCGGGCTGTTTCATCTGGACGGCGTGCGCGACCCAGTGCTGGTTGCCAGCACCGACGGCGTCGGCTCGAAGGTCCTGCTCGGCGCGCAGCTCGGGCGTTACGACGTCCTCGGCCGTGACCTGGTGAACCTGTCGGTAAACGACGTGCTCACCGCGGGCGCGCGGCCGCTGTTCTTCCTCGACTACGTCGGGGTGCACGCGATCGAGCCGGCCGTCATGGACGCGTTGGTCGGCGGCATGGCCGCGGCATGTCGAGAAAACGGGTGCGCCTTGCTCGGCGGCGAGACGGCCCAGCTGGCGGATGTCTACGCCGCGGGGCACCTGGACCTGGCCGGCACCGTTGTGGGCGTGCTCGAACGCGGAGACGAGATTGATGGCGCCCGAGTCGTGCCGGGGGACCGTGTGTGGGGTCTGCCGTCGACGGGCCTGCACACCAACGGCTTCAGTCTGGCGCGCAAGGTGATCGCCGGCCTCGACCTGGCGCGCGACCCTGATGCGCGCCTCGGCCAATCGCTGGGTGACGCGCTGCTCGCGCCGCACCCGTCGTACTACCCGAGCCTGAAGCCGCTACTCCGAAAGGTAAAAGCGATTGCCCACATTACCGGCGGGGGCATCCCCGGCAACCTGCCGCGCGTGCTGCCGGACAATGTCTCGGTCGCGCTCGACTGGGGCGCCTGGCCCGTACCGCGCATCTTCGGCGTGCTGCAGAACCTGGGCGCCATCGCCGACGACGAGATGCTGCGCGTCTTCAACATGGGCCTGGGCGTGATCTTCATCGCCGACGCGGAGCTCGACCCGCGCCTCGAGTGTCCGAGCGCCATGGCGGTTGGTCGCGTCGTGTCGCGCCAGCCCGAGCGGGTGATCTTCCGCAGTTGAAGGTCGGCGTCCTGGTCTCCGGCGCCGGGAACAACCTTCAAGCTCTTCTCGACGCGGCGTGCCCGCCGGAGTTTCTCGCGCGTATCGAGCTGGTGGCCTGCAACGACGCTCAAGCGCCCGCGATCGGGCGTGCCCAGCGGGCTGGCGTGGCCGTGTGCGTTGCCGACCGCGCGGCGATCCCGCGCCGGGCCGACCGCCAGCGTCGCGTGCTGGAGGCCTTGCAGGCAGCCGACGTCGAGCTGGTCGTGCTGGCCGGTTTCAATGAGATTCTTATCCCCGAGTTCGTGGCCACCTACCACGGGCGCATCCTGAACACGCACCCGTCGCTGCTGCCGTCGTTCGGCGGCACGATGCACGCCGTGGCTCAGGCGCTCGAGCACGGGGTCAAGGTGACCGGCTGCACCCTACACCTGGTCACCGACGACGTGGATGGTGGGCCAATCCTTGTGCAGCGCTGCGTCGAGGTACGCGAGGACGACGACGTCGCCTCGCTGCACGCGCGCATCCAGGAGCACGAGCACCAGCTCCTGCCGCTGGCCGTGCGCGCGTTCGCCGAGGGCCGCGTACGCATCGAGGGCCGCTGCGCACGCGTGATAGCATCCCCTTGAATTCCAGATGCGCGCAATCCTGTCGGTCTATGACAAGGAGGGCGTCGTGGACTTCGCTCGTGGGCTCGAGGCGCTCGGCTTCGAGCTGTTTTCGACGGGCGGCACCGAGGGGCTCTTGCGTGAGGCGGGCATCAACGTCCGCGGCGTGCAGGAGATCACCGGCTTCCCCGAGATGCTGGGCGGGCGGGTCAAGACGCTCCACCCGGCCGTGCACGGCGGCATACTCGCCCTGCGCGACGATCCCGGGCACCTCGAGGAGCTCGCCCGCCACGACCTGAAGCCCATCGACCTGGTCGCCTCCAACCTGTACCCGTTCTTGAGCGTGGCGCGTGATTCGGGCGCGCGGTTGCCGATGGCCCTGGAGAACATCGACATCGGCGGCCACACCTTGCTGCGTGCCGCGGCCAAGAATTTTCCGTCGGTGGTGGCGGTGTGCGACCCGCGCGACTACGACCGTGTGCTCGAGGAGCTCGGCCGTCCCGACGGCGTGACCCTCGACACCCGCCGGCGGCTTGCCGCCAAGGCCTTCCAGCACGCCGCCGTCTATGACACGCACGTGGCCACGTATCTGCGGCCGCACGACGAGATCTTTCCCGACGAGTACACGCTCGCCCTCAGCAAGGTCGCCAACATGCGCTCCGGCGAGAACCCGCACCAGCTCGCGGCCTTCTACGCCGAAGCTTCGCCGCGACCGCGGCCGTCGGGTCTGGCCAGCGCCAAGCAGCTGCACGGCAAGGCGCTGTCGTTCAACAACACGTTCGACGCCGACCTCGCCTGGCAGGCGGTGTCCGACTTCACGTCCACGTGCGTGGCCATTATCAAGCACGGCAACCTGTGTGGTCTGAGTCTGGGCGACTCGGTCGCCGACGCATTCCGTAAAGCGCTCGCGACGGACCCGCAGACGGCGTTTGGCAGCGCGGTGGCCGCCAATCGGGTCATCGACGACGAAGCGGCCCACGAGATCGCCGCTGTGTTCTTCGAGGATCTGGTCGCGCCCACGTACACCCAGGAGGCGCTCGAGGTGCTCCGCCGCAATGCCGACCTGCGGGTGTTCGCAACCCACGCCGACCAGGGCACACGCGGGCCGAACGGGTCGGGACCTGTGCCAGGCGAGCTGGACTACAAGCGCTTGCTCGGTGGTTTTCTCGTGCAGACGCGCGACGCACTGCCGGAGCAGTCGTTCACGCCCAGGGTGGTGACGCAGCGCCAGCCAGCGCTGGCCGAGTTGACCTCGCTCTACTTTGCCTGGCGCGCGGTCAAGCACGTCACGTCGAACGGGGTAGTGCTGGCGCGGGGGCTGTCACTGGTCGGGTTCGGCTCCGGCCAGCCGAGTCGACAGGACGCCGTCGACCTGGCCGTCCGCAAGGCTGGCGAGCGCGCGCAGGGCTCGGTCCTCGCCTCGGATGGCTTCTTCCCGTTCCCCGACGCGGTCGAGCGGGCCGCGGATGCCGGCGTCACGGCGATCATCCAGCCCGGCGGCTCGAGCCGCGACCCCGAGCTGATCCGTGTTGCCAATCGCCACGGCATCGCGATGATCTTCACAGGCGAGCGCCATTACCGCCACTGAGCTGAAGCTGCGGTACGGGGTCAACCCGCACCAGACGCCGGCACGGGTGTTCGCGGACGGGCAGTTGCCGTTCGAGGTGTTGAACGGCGCACCGGGCTACATCAACCTGCTGGATGCGCTCAATTCGTGGCAGCTGGTGCGCGAGCTGCGGCAGGTGCTCGGCCTGCCGTCGGCTGCTTCCTTTAAACATGTGTCGCCGGCAGGCGCGGCGGTCGGGCTGCCGTTGAGCGAGTCCTTGCGTCAGGCGTACTTCACCGGCCGTGCCGAGCTGTCGCCGCTGGCCGCGGCGTACGCCCGCGCCCGTGGCGCCGACCGCGTCTGCTCGTACGGCGACTGGGTCGCCCTCAGCGACACCGTCGACGTGCCGACCGCGCGCCTGCTCCGCCGCGAAGTGTCCGACGGGGTGATCGCGCCTGCGTACGAACCCGCCGCGCTGGACCTGCTGAAAGCCAAGCGCGGCGGACGCTACACCGTCCTCCAGGTCGATCCTGCCTACGAGGCGCCTGAAACCGAAACCCGCCAGGTCTTTGGCATCACCTTCGAGCAGCGCCGCAACACCGTCGTTCCGTCGCCCGACCTGCTCAGGCAGGTGGTCACCGAGCGGCGGGAGGTGCCCGACACGGCGCAGCGCGACCTGCTCGTGGGGCTCATCACCCTCAAGTACACCCAGTCGAACTCGGTGTGCTTCGTGGCCGATGGGCAGGTGATCGGCAATGGCGCCGGCCAGCAATCCCGCATCCACTGCACCCGGCTGGCTGCTGCCAAGGCCGACACGTGGTATCTGCGCCAGCACCCGGCCGTGCTGGGACTGCCGTTTCGGACGGACCTCGACCGTGTTGACCGCGACAACGCCGTCGACCAGTTCCTGCGCGACGATCTCACGGCCGCTGAAGAAGCCGTCTGGCGCGAGTCGTTCAGCGAGGTTCCGCGGCGCTTGAGCGCCAGCGAGAAGTGCGCGTGGCTGGACACGCTGCGCGGCGTCGCGCTGGCCTCAGATGCTTATATCCCCTTCCGAGACAACGTCGATCGCGCCCACGCCAGCGGCGTCGAGTACATCGTCCAACCCGGCGGCGCCCTGCGCGACCACGACATCATCGCCGCCTGCAACCACTACAACATCGCCATGCTCTTCACCGGCCTGCGCCTCTTTCATCATTGACATAAGTAGCTTTTTAGTAGTCGAGCGCCCGGAACGAGGTTTTTTGGTAGTCGCAAGTCTGCGGACTTGCTCCCCAGCAACCGTGTCAGTTGTC
>CBJLVJ010000080.1:0-8541 GCA_966426465.1 uncultured bacterium
CATTTCGAGCTCCAGATGCCCGAGCAGAACTGGCACGGCGACTACGTACAGGAAGGCTGCGGCGGGTTCTGTGGCGCGACGAACCTGAACCTCGAGCCAGCATCATCCATCGGCTGCGCACCGGTCGCCAACGGCGAGATCGCTGTGGCTATCGACGACCAGGGACACACCGGCGTCAACGGCGGCGACGGAACGTGGGCGACGGAGGTCCCGATGTTGCGGGTCGTGTTCGGCTATCGCTCCGAGCACGACCTGGCTCTCGCGGCCAGGTCGATCATCACGAACTACTACGGACAGAGCCCGACGTTCGCCTATTTCGACGGCTGTTCCGACGGCGGGCACGAAGCTCTGGACCTGGTCCAGCGCTACCCTACCGACTTCAATGGGGTGCTGGCGATCGCGCCGGCACACAACTGGGCTCCGCTGCTGGGCATCTACCAGACGTGGATGGCGCGCATGAACATGGATGCGGGCGGCAAGCAGATCCTCGATCCATCGAAGCTGCCAGCGCTGCACGCCGCGGTGATGCGGGCATGCGCCGGATCCGACGGCATCATTATGGATCCGCGTACGTGCACGTTCGACCCGGCCAGCGTGACGTGCCCGGCGGGTACGGACGAGTCGGCCTGTCTCACTCCGGCACAGGTCGAGGTGGCCAGGAAAGCCTACCGTGGCCCGACTGACCCCGATGGAAGGAACCTGTTCGACGGTGGCGTGGCGTACGGGTCTGAGCTTGCCTGGACACCCTGGTTCGTCGGACCAGCCGACGATCTCAGCGCTCCGTTCAGCACGATCGCCGGCCGCTTCGGCACCTTCTATTTGAAGTACATGGCGTACTGGGACAATCCTCCGCCCACCTATACGATCCAGAGCTTCGAGTTCACTGACCAGGCGTACCAGGACCTGCTGGGTCTGCAGGGCATCTACGCGGCGAACAACACCAACCTCCAGCCGTTCCGCGATGCTGGTGGCAAGCTGATCATCGTTCATGGCTGGTCCGATCAGGCAATCTCGCCGTGGTCGACCATTAACTATTACGCCGGAGTGGCAGACTTTCTGGGCGGATTCGATGCGACGCAGTCGTTTTCGCGGTTGTACATGGTGCCCGGGGGATACCACTGCTTCGGCGGGGGTGATCCCTTCACCAGGGGTGACTTTCTGACGCCGCTCATCAACTGGGTGGAGCATGGACAGGCACCGGATGCCCTGACCGTGCCGGTAGCACCGGCTCCGACGAACACCACATCGCTCACATCCGTGACGGTCGAGCCCTTCAACCCGCTCGTGAAACCAGCCGCCAATGACGGGCTCAACAGCAACTACGATTACGTCGGGGCGACCACCACCTACACGCCGGACAACCAGGCCTGGTGCGAGGAGCAGGGGACGCAGCTCGTCTGCGCGACCAGGAGATCGCCCTGACGCCGAGCCAACCCTGGCACCTGGTCGTCAGGTGAGTTTGGCATGAGCCGCAGGACCGAGATAGGCGTCGTGTCGTTTGCGTTGACGCTGGTCTGGGGGCTGGCGCTGTTGGCCGCCTTTGTGGGCGGGAAGATCGGACAACATCCCTCACCTCCGGTGGCGCTGGCCCTGGTGGGCGCCTTGTGCGCGGCGCTGAGCGGGCTGATGCTGACGCTCGCCTGCTTTCCGGGGCTGGCCGAGATTCTGCGCCCGGTGGCTCAGGTGGCAGCGGTTGGCGCCACGCTGGACGCGGCGGCCGTCACCTGGGCAGAGCTGCCCTGGAACGAGCGGATCCCGGACGTCCTGAACGACCTGGAGTTCTCGAACTTTCTGTTGCTGCCGTCGATGCTGGCGCTGATCGCAAGCAGCGTGCTGTTTTTCACCCGCTGGTTTTCGAATCAGGCGTCGCGCACCCGCTTCGAGCCCATGGGCGCCGTCCAGTCATTATTTCTGTTGTTCCGCCGCCACCACCGCCTGCTGGGCTGGGTGGCGCTGGCCTTTGCCGGAGCCCATAGCGTGTATTTCTTGTTATTCCCGGGCTCCACCTTCGTGCAGTGGAGCGGCATCGCCGCGACCGCGTTGATGGTGCTGGTGGGACTGGTTGGACTGATCACCTCGTACAACACGTTCATCCGCTTGTGGGCGCACCGCATCGTCGCGATCCTGCTGATCGTGGCGGTGGCGCTACACTGGCTGCCGTTCCTGCCGGCAGCGACCGTCTTTCTCATCGGAGTTTGCCTGGCGGGCATCATTCACCTCAAGCTGGTGTCCGGGCTCGCCCGCCTCAGCCGCGGGTCAGTCTCCAGCTAGTCGCGCTAGCAGCCGCAGCCAGGCGCGGCGATCCCGCGGCACATCTGCGCCACCACGAATACGCTCTGTGGCAAGCTCGGTGATCCGCGCCGCGACAGCCTCCGTCCGCTCCGGGTCGGCCCCGGTCCGCTGTCGCGCGACAGCCAGCACGTCGCGCTGCCACGGCCGGAGCAGGTCGCGCACATTGGCGGAGGGCGGCAGCGCGGTCAGCCAGTGCGCCGCGCACACGCTCAGTACTGCCGCGCCCACCTGCGCATAGGCGCGCACGTCCGCCGATTGTTGTGCCTCGGACCCGAGCACGGACGCCCAGGCGACGGCGCCGAGGCCGATGCCCACGGCCCGCAGCGCCACGGCCAGGTCGTATTTCAGGTCCTCCACCCAGATGCGCACGGCCGGCTCAGTCCCGCATCGCGCGCCACAGGAAGAGCAGCATCTGCAGGAGCGCGCTCAGCCCCACCACGAAAGCGATGGCGGCCTTGACGTCTGAGGCCATGCGCTGCAGCCAACCGAGCTGCGCCACGTAGCTGACGAAGACGGCATCCTGCAGCACGATGGCGTAGCTGGTGAACAGCGCGTCGCCGAGCAGCAGCAAGAAGTACACGATAAGCAGTACCGCGACGTGGGCCAGGCCGATGCTCACCAGGTGACGTAACAACCACCCGGCAGAGTGCTCCGCGCGCGCAGGCGGCGCCTGGGCCGGACTCACCCGAGGCGGGAGCGATCGCGTCCTGGAACTCACCGCTGTGCAGCGTAGGACACCCGCCCGAACTCTTGCGAGCCAGTCCAGACTGGTGTGTGTGGCGGCCGATGGCCGCCAGCGCCTCCCCTGCCACAGACGTACCGAATGGGCCAAAATGCGCCACATGCCGGACGGAGTGATCACCAGCGTCGACGAGCTCAGGCAATATGTCGGCAAGGAGCTGCGCATCAGTGACTGGCACACGGTCACGCAGGAGGAGATCGACAAGTTCGCCGACGCGACCGGCGACCACCAGTGGATCCACGTGGACCCTGAACGCGCGCGCCAGGGCCCGTTTGGCGGGACCATCGCTCACGGCTTCTGGACCCTGTCCTCCGCGCCGTTCATCCTGCGCGGTGGCACGGGCGGCCAGGGCGTCCAGGTCCGCTTGCCCAGCCGCATGGGCGTCAACTACGGCCTGAACCGCGTGCGGTTCATCAACCCTGTACACATCGGCAAACGGATTCGCGCTCGCTCAAAGCTGATTAGCGTCGAGGAAGTGCAGCCGAACGTCGTTCAGCAGGTCTCGGAGATCACCGTCGAGATCGAGGGCGAGTCCAAACCAGCCATGGTCGCTGAGTCGGTGAGCCGCGCGTACCTGGATGCGCAAGGCTGACGCTCTGGTCCTCAGGCGGGCGGCGCGGCTCGAAGGAATAGGCTCCGTCCGCGCCTCGTTCCAGTAAGCACGATGCCAGCCGTCACCGCGAACACACTCGCGCTTCCACGCATTACTTCTCTCGATCCCGGTCGCACCGTCGTGCGTCCGGTGCGCTCAGTTACGACTGCCCCTCGCGGGTTCGAAGGTGAGGGCTTTCCGGTTCGCCGCGCATTCGCGGGTGTGTCGCTGGCTGAGCTGGATCCGTTCATTCACCTCGACCAGATGGGCGAGGTCGAGTACGCCCCGGGCGAGCCGAAGGGCACCTCGTGGCACCCCCACCGCGGGTTCGAAACCGTCACGTACATGATCGACGGCACCTTCGAGCACCAGGACTCGAACGGCGGCGGCGGCGTGATCACCAATGGCGATACACAGTGGATGACCGCGGGCGGCGGCATCCTGCACATCGAGCGGCCGCCGGAATGGCTGGTGGCCAGTGGCGGCCTGTTCCATGGACTGCAGCTGTGGGTCAACCTGCCATCGCGCGACAAGCTCGTGGCGCCCCGCTACCAGGACATTCGCGGCAAGGCCGTGTCGCTGCTCAGCTCGCCGGACGGTGGCGCGCTGTTACGCGTGATCGCTGGCGAGATCGACGGTCATGCCGGGCCCGGCGTGACCTATTCGCCGATCAGCGTTGTCCACGCCACGCTTCAGCCGGGTGCTGAAGTCGACATCCCCTGGCGGCGCGACTTCAACGCGCTGGTGTATGCGCTCAGCGGTCAGGGCTTCGTCGGACCTGATCGGCGGCCCATCCGCACCGGCCAGCTTGCCGTACTCGGCGAGGGCGACGGCATTCGGGTGAGCGCCAGCGCGGAGCAAGACAGCCACACGCCAGCGCTCGACCTGTACATCATGGGTGGTCTGCCGATTGGCGAACCCGTGGCGTGGTACGGGCCGTTTGTGATGAACACCCACGAAGAGCTTGCGCGCGCATTCGACGACTACCGTCACGGCCGCCTCGGCGTGATCCCGGCCGACAAGGTGTAGCCCAGCCGAGCGGGATTTCCTTGGAACACCCTGACCCAGGGTCATCGGGTGGGTGGCCTACACTGGCAATGGAGGGGCCTCCCTCCAATCACACCCGCATCAGGGAAGGGGTTATATGTGGAGTCGCAGGCTACCCTGGTTCGCCACGTTGGCGCTGGTTGCAGCGGTGCTCAACGGCCCGTCCGCCAGTGCCCAGGGCGTCGCTAATCCGACCGTTCGCCTGGCAAAGATTGCCATCCCGGGGAAGGCCCTCCGCTCGTTCGACATCGGCTGGGTCGATCCGGCCACGGCCCGCTACTACCTCGCCGATCGTTCGAACGCCTCGGTGGACGTGGTGGATACCACGGAAAACGCCATCGTCAAGCAGATCACCGGCTTCAAAGGGTTCACCGGCAACAACGACACGTCTGGACCCAACGGTATCGTCTCGGTGTCTCGAAGTGAGCTCTGGGTAGGCGACGGCGACAGCGACGTCAAGGTCGTGGACGTGCCGACCGGCTCGATCATGGCGAGCATTTCGACGGGTGGCAAGAACCGCGCTGACGAGCTCGCCTTCGATCCGCAGCACGGACTGATCGTGATCGCCAATGACGCCGACGACCCGCCGTTTCTCAGCTTTATCAGCGTCGGGTCGCGTTCGGTGGCGAAGAAACTGGAATTTCCGGACGCGACCGATGGTCTCGAGCAGCCGGTGCTCGACCCGGCGAGCGGGATCATGTACCAGGCAGTACCGGCGACGAAGGATCACGAGGGCGGAGAAATCGCGGTCATCGACGACGGGCAGATGGCGGTGACGGGGACCTACGTGTTGACGGACTGTCAACCGCATGGGTTGGCGGTTGGACCGAACCACCAGCTGCTGGTGGGCTGTAGTCTGACTGACCATACCCTGGTTCTGGACGCGAGGAACGGTCGCGTACTCGCCGATCTGCCTCAAACCGGCGGCTCGGACGAGGTCTGGTTCAACCCAGGAGAGAACCGCTACTACCTGGCCGAGCGCGGGCCCGAGGAGCTCGGGATCATCGACGCGCTGACTAACAGGTTCGCCGAAAACGTCGAAACGGGCGTTGGCGCCCACTCCGTCGCGGCAGATGCCGTGAACAACCACATCTTCGTACCTATCAGCGCGCCCGATCCGGCGTGTCCCAACGGCTGCATCGCCGTGTTCGCCAGCGTCAACGGCGACCGCGGCGGCCAACCGCGCAGTCAGTAGCCAGAGCCAACCGCCTGTCCGCCGGACTCCGCCCAGCGGAGTCCGGCCCAGGTGGTCGTGTCGTGCTCAACCGCGAGCAGTGCGGCGTGCTGAGCGCGAAGCGCCTCGCGCGCTTCGGCTGGCGTCGTCCACACGAAACGGACGGTTTCGCCCGGGCCACGCTGGGCCAGCAACGGGACGTCCGCGCGGATCACGCAGGCCGGCACGGTGTAGCCACCCGTTGGCTGGTGGTCGGCCAGCAGCACGATGGGCTGACCATTGCCAGGTACCTGCACGCTGCCAAGCGGCAGTCCTAGCGAGGCAACGTCCGCACCGTCGGCATGGCGTAGCCGTGGGCCGGCCAGTCGGTAGCCCATGCGATCGGCCTGATCGGTGATGCTCCACTCGGCCCCGCACAGCTCGTCCAGGGCATCTCGAGCGAAGCGATCCATGTGCGGCCCGGGTAGCACGCGCAGTGGCTGGCCTGGATTGCCGCTCGCCGCCGCAGCGGCGGCCAGGTACCGACCGCACCGACTCACCAGGTCCGCCGCCGGTCGAATCGGCACCCGATCGCCGGCTCGCAACGGCCGCCCGGCAAGTCCGCGGAATCCAGCGCGTACGTCGGCCGAGCGCGAGCCAAGGATGGCTGGCACATCGAGTCCACCCGCGCAGGCCACGTAGGCTCGAGCGCCGCTCCGGCGGTCGCCGAAGCTCACGATCGAGCCGGCGCGGACCAGCCAGCTCCAGCCTGGCTGGACGGGCTGTCCGTCAACGGCCGCGCTCAGGTCGGCCCCAGCCAGGGCCATGGCGGTGTGCGTGGTGAAGCGCAGCGTTGGGCCGACGATGGTCACTTCGAGCACGGCGGCGTCGTGCTCGTTGCCGACCCGCGCGTTGGCGGCGGACGCCGCGAATGGGTCCATTGCCCCAGCGGTGGGTACGCCGTAGCGGGACAGATCAAGTCGTCCGCACGTGTCCTGGACGGTGGTCAGCAGACCCGGCGCGATGACCTCCAGCCACCCCTCCCACGGCTGGCTCGTGGTCCCCGGGCTGTTCACCAGTCGCTCGGCTGGTTGGACGCGTAGCGGTCCCACTCGCCCGCGGCGATGGCGACGAAGCGGACGTGGTCGCCAGGCGCGAGGTAGGCGGGTGGATCGTGCCCCTCGTCGAACAGCGCGACAGGCGTGCGGCCAAGGAGATGCCAGCCTCCGGGCATCTCGCGCGAGTAGATGCCGGTCTGTCGTTCGGCAATCGCCACCGAGCCGACCGGTACTCGCTCGCGCGGGGTAGCTCTGCGGGGCAGCGCCAGCGTCGCGGGTAGATCGCCGAGATACGGAAAGCCGGGCGAGAAGCCCAACATATAGACGGTCAGCTCTGCGGCCGTGTGTTGGGCGACAACCTCGTCGGGGTCAAGGCCAAGCTGCGCGGCGACGTCCTCGAGGTCTGGGCCGCATTCACCTCCATAGACCGTCGGGATGGTCCGAGTGCGGCCAACCGAACCGCTGGCTGGATCGACCTCCTGCACACGCTCGCGTACCCGATCCGCCATCGTCGCCAGGTCGGCCTGGAGTGGATCGAACTCGATCAGCAGCGAGACGTAGCCGGGCACCAGGCTGCGCAGCATTGGCGGCCGGTCGGCCTCGAGCGCCCGCGCCAGCGCGTGGACACGTGCATTCAGCTCCAGGTCTGCCCGCTCGCCGAACTCCACCAGCAGTGCGGCTTCGCCGAACGTGCGAATGCGCGGCTCCATCACGAGATCAGGTCGCGAATGGCGCGCACTTCCACGCCGGCCGACTCGAGGGCTTGCCGCGCGGCGGCCACAATGGCCGGTGCACCCGGCGTGTCGCCGTGAAAGCAGATGCTCTGGGCGTGCACGGATACAAGCGCGCCGTTGTGTGCTTGCACCACCCCATCGCACACCAGGCGCACCGCTTGCTGCGCCGCCTCGGCCGGGTCCGTGAGCAGTGAGCCGCTGATGGCGCGGCTCTGGAGGCTGCCGTCAGGGTTGTAGCGCCGGTCGGCGAAAGCCTCCGGCACCAGCCGCAGCCCTGCTTCGCTGGCCGCCTCGGCGAACGCCGTGGAGCTTGCCAGGCCGACCAGCGGGAGGTCGCGGCTGAAGCGCGCCACAGCGCGGGCGATTGCCCGAGCCAGATCCGGCGTGGCCGCCGCGTGGTTGTACAGGGCGCCATGCGGCTTGACGTGCTGGAGCTCCACCTGGTGCCCTCGACAGAACGCGTACACCGCACCGATCTGGTACAGCACACACTGCTCGAGCTCAGTCGGAGCCATGTGCATCTGCCGACGGCCGAAACCCTGCAGGTCCGGATAGCTTGGTTGGGCGCCCACGCCGACGCCCGCTCGTTTGCACAGCGCCACCGTCGCGTCGATGACCGAGAAGTCACCCGCGTGGAAACCGCAGGCAAGATTGGCGCTGGTGATGTACTGGACCATCGCCGCGTCGTCGCCGAGCGTCCAGCGCCCGTAACTTTCCCCCAGATCACTGTTCAGGTCCACGCTGATCATGGCTCCACCAGCCCATCGTTACTCGCGGCCCAGCTCACCGCGCGTGCAGGCGCCGAGCGCTCGCCCTCGGTGCGAGGCTCGTGCCGAACACGGTAGTCCTCTTTGCGTATCCCCTAGTCGCGCTCCTCCACCAGTGCTTGCATCGTTTCCCGCGTGTGGCGCAGGACGGCCTGA
>CBJLVJ010000081.1:0-8482 GCA_966426465.1 uncultured bacterium
ACGCTGCGCGAGTCGGTGCGACTGCTCATTTCCGACGGGCTGCTCAATCGCAAGCACGGCGTCGGCACGTTTGTCGCACGCGTGCCGCCGCCGACCATCGACCGCGGCATCGACGAGCTGTTCGGTGCGACTGAGGCCATCGGACAACTGGGGTACACACCCACGACGGGCGCTTGCCGGATCGAGCTGGTGCAGGCGCCTGAGATGGTCCGCGCGGAGCTGCGCCTGCCGCACGGCGCCGCGGTCTGCCATGTCGCGCGTGTGCGCCTGGCCGACGGCCGGCCGGTGATGCTGTGCGACGACTTTATCGACGCAAACGTCCTGCGCGAGCACAACATCGGACTCGACCAGGTACGGCAACACATCGAGGCTCGCGGTGGCTCACTGTATGCCTGGCTCGAGCACGACCTGGGGCGGCTGATCGACACGGCGCTGGCCCGCATCGAGCCCGTTGTGGCAACAGCCGAGGTCGCCGCGACATTCGGCGTGAAGCCGGGCGCCGCACTCGTCCGCCTGCGCCAGACGCACTTTGGCCCGGACGGGGTGGAGGTGCTGTACTCCGAAAATCTGCACAACAGCGAGCTGATGCATTTTCACGTCGTCAGGCGGCGGGCCCGCTCGACGTTCTGACCGCCAGAAAGGAGGGGTCCATCAGACAGCGTCGCGCCACCTATGCTCGCGACTAGAAGATCGGCCGACAAGCCGGTTCCTGGCCCAGTCGCGGTCGGCCGAACTTACGCTGACAGACCAGGCGAGCGTTCAAACGAGGGAAGTACGCGGGATGCAGATTGACTTTCTGGCTAACGTCCTGGGCGGGGAGGGCCCGCTCCATTCACTGTTGATTGTCCTGGCGCTGCTGGGCATGGTCCTGGCGGTGCTGATCTGGGCGATGGAGTTTTCGGGCTGGACCATCAGCCGGCACGGGTTCGTGCGCAACAACGTGCCGTGGAACTCCACGACCATTGCGCTCGTCGCGATTTCCGCGGCGATTTACATTGCGGGCAGACCAATCCAGTTCCAGTTCATTCCGGGCATCGGCGGCTTCAATCCGACCCTGTCGCTGGCGCCCATCTTCGCAACCCTGTTCGGCTTGCCGGGGGCAATCGGCGTCACCTTCTCGATGCCCATTGGCGACGCTATCTCTGGCGCCCTGACGCTCGGCTCGGTCGCGGGCTTCCTCTCCCACACGTTCGTGACCTGGCTGCCGTACAAGATGGTCAAAACTCCGGACTTCAAGATCCGCGCAGCCGTGGTGAGCTACTACACCTGGGCAATCATCGTTGGTCCAATCATCCATGCCATCGTGATTCCGGGCTGGCTGGACTTCACGCACGTGGTCCCAACCGCGGTCGCCTGGGGCGGTGTCACACCCGCCATCCTGCTGAACCATGGACTGACCTCGGGTATCGTGGCGGCGATTCTGATGCCGATTCTGTATCCGGTCGTCAAAGCCCGCGGTCTGTACTGGAAGGATCGCTACCTGCCGTCGGGCGAGAAGCCTGAAGCGCAGCCAGCAGTTCCGAGCGCGCGACCGGTCTGATCCGACCCGAACTATGCTGGACAAGGCCACGTCAGAGCCGGCGCCGGCCGACGCGCGCGCCGATCGCAGCGTGCAAAACGGCGACGTCGCTGTCAGCGTGCGCGACCTGCGCTTTCGCTATCCCGGCGCATCGCGCGATGCGCTCGCCGGGGTAGACCTGGATGTCCAGCGTGGCGAGTTCCTGGGCATCACCGGACCCTCAGGCGCAGGCAAAAGCACCTTGTGCCTGTGCCTGAAGGGTCTGGTGCCGTCGGGGCAGTTCAGTGGCAGGGTCACCGTAGCGGGTCGGTCGGTCGCACCCGGTTGTCCGTACGTCGAAGGCAGTGCGCTGGTGTTTCAGAATCCCGAGACCCAGATCATCGGGCTGACTGTCGCGGAGGATGTCGCATTCGGGCCGGAGAATCTGCGCCGCGATGCCGCCTGGATACGCGCAGCGACTCCACGCTATCTGGAACAGGTTCGCCTCGGCGGATACCAGGACGCGGACACCTACCGCCTGTCAGGTGGCCAGAAGCAACGCCTGGCAATCGCCGGTGCGCTCATCCTGGAGGCTGACATTCTGATCCTGGACGAGCCCACGTCTGAGCTCGATCCGATTGGCAAAGACGAAGTGTTCGAGGTGCTGGCGCGACTCCGACGCGAGCGCAACATCACCGTCATCATGGTCGAGCACGCCGCGGAACAGCTCGCCGAAATGGCGGACAGGATCGTGGTCATGCAGAACGGGCTGATTGTCGACCAGGGGCCGCCGGACCAGCTGTATCGCAACCCGCTGCTCTTTCACCGGCCAGATGCAGAGCGTGCGCCTCAGATCAGCGACGTCCTGTTCCAACTGGTTCAGGCAGGTCTGATGGCAGAAGAGGACTTCACCGCACGTGAGGACCTCGCCGTGCGGCGGCTGCGGGCCCGGCTCGAGGCGAACGAGATGGTGCCCCATGCCTGAGCCGGCTATCGACACGACCGATCTCGTGTTCCGCTACACGAGGGACGGTTCGGACGTGCTCCACGGCGTGAACGTGCGGATCGACGAAGGCGAGTTCGTCGCGTTGATCGGCCAGAACGGCGCCGGCAAGACGACACTCGCCAAGCACTTCAACGGGTTGCTCAAGCCCACCTCCGGAAGCGTGCGTGTGATGGGCCGAGACACGCGGACTGCATCGGTCGCAGACCTGGCGCGCGGCGTGGGCTACGTATACCAGAATCCCGACCACCAGATTTTCGCGCAGCACGTGCGTACGGAGGCAGCATTCGGGCCGCGCAACCTGGGCCTGAGCCAGGCGGAGGTGGAGCGGCGCGTAAATGATGCGCTTGCCCTGGTTGGACTCGACCGCCAGGCCGACGATTTCGCGTTCTCGCTCGGCCGCGGCGAGCGACAGAAGCTCGCGGTCGCATCGGTCCTGGCGATGGAGCCGCGCATCCTGGTAGTGGACGAGCCGACAACTGGGCTGGACCAGGCCGGCGCGCGGGGCATTCTGGATTTGCTCTCGCGCTGGAATGCAGACGGGCGCACCATCCTCGTCATCACACACGACATGAGCCTCGTCGCCGAACGGATTCCACGCACCATCGTTGTAGCCGACGGTCGCATTCTGGCCGACGGCCCCACGCGTCAGGTGCTGTCCAACACGCAGCTCCTACGCGCTGCCTTTCTCCGTCCGCCCCAGGTCACCCGTGTGGCCCAGCGGCTCACCGATTTTGGCATCAAACCAGACACACTGACGGTGTCTGAGCTGTACGCGCAGATCTGCGCCAGGCTGGGCCGCGACTGATGCCGGTTGGATACAGCATCTACGTCGAGCGGCCTTCGTATATCCACCACAAGCTCGACCCTCGCACCAAGCTGGCGGCTCTGGGCGCGGTGTTCGTGCTGGCGCTCGCATTCAACCACCCGGCGGTGCTGGGTGGACTGGTGCTGCTGGTTCTGCTGATCGGGCGGCTGGCCCAGGTCGGCTGGCGGAGCATGGCGCCCTTCCTGGCGGGCAGCCTGTGGTTCATCGTCCTTGGCATTGCCATCTGGCCCCTCTACGTGCACGGCGGCACGCCAGTCTTCATACTGCTCGGCCAGACGCTGACGTCCGACGGGCTGCTGTTCGGCCTGGCCATGGGCTTGCGCGTAGCGCTCATGGTCACGGCGGCAGGGGTGTGGATGATGACCACCTCGCCGCAGCGATTGACCGTGGGGCTGCTCCACCTCGGCCTTCCGTACAAAGCGGGGGTTGCGATGACCGCGGCGATCCGCTTCGTCCCTCTGCTGAATGCGGAGCGGGCGACGATTGCCGAAGCGCAGCAGGCCCGCGCGCTCGACCTGCGCAGGGGCAACCCGCTGCGTCGCGCCATCAAGTCAGTCGCTATTATCGGACCACTCTTTATTCGGGCGATCGACGTGGCTCAAGGCCTGGCGCTCGCGATGGATGCGCGAGGGTTCGGCGCGCGTGACAACCGCACGTCGATCATCGAGCTGCACTTGACGCGCACGGACCGGCTGATCATGCTGGCGCTGCTCGGCGCCAGCGTCGCGGCCGTCGTCCTGCGCTTCCTCGGCATTGGCCTGATTACCCGGGCGTACCTGTGACGTTTGAGCTGTGGGTCATCGGAAACCTGACGATCGATGACGTCGTACTACCGGATGGCACGACCAGCATGGGCATGTGCGGCGGTAACGCGATCTACGCCGCGCTCGGCGGTCGCATGTGGTCCGACTCGGTCGGTCTGTCGGCACGGATCGGCCCAGATTTTCCGAGAACCAATATCCGCGCGCTCGAAGCGGCCGGAGTCCGACTGGACCTGGTTGAGGTACATGCGCCGACGATTCATAACTGGGCGCTGTACGAGTCACCAGAGCACCGCCAGTTCATCTTGCGACTGGACTCCGGGTCTCACCTCGAGCAATCGGTCCTACCGGACGAAGTGTCGTCGCGCGCTGCATCGGCACGGGTGTGCCACGTCGCGCCGATGCCGTTCGAGCGCCAGGCTGTGCTGGTTCGTCACATCGCGGCCGGCTCGTCATTGGTCTCGCTCGATCCGCACGACGAATATATTGTTGGCGCACATGATGAGCTGCTTGTCTTGCTGCGCCTGGTGGATGTGTTCATGCCAAGTCGCAAAGAGGCCGCGCTGCTGTACGGCCGTGACGACCCGGTGGCCGCCGCGCGGGCGTTCGCGGCCGCCGGACCTACGGTCGTCGCGATCAAGCTCGGCGCCGATGGTAGCGTCGTGCTCGGGCCTGGCCTTGCCGACCCCGTCAGCATTCCGGCGGCGCCGGTGTCCACGATCGATCCAACTGGTGCGGGCGACGCGTACTGTGGCGCATTCTGTGTGACGTACGCCCGCACGCGCGACCCGCTCGAGTCGGGACTCCGCGCGAGCGTCGCCGGTGCGCTCACCGTCGAACAGTGCGGCGCACTCTCCATCCTGCCGTTCAACCACGCCAGGATCGAACGATGCCTGTCATGGTTGAAGCAGCGTGTCGAACACCTCAAACCGGAGGACCGCGAAGCATGCGCATGGAAAACCGCGAGCTGAAGTGGGACAACATGCTGGCTGGCATCAACGGCCAGCCTGACTACTTGCGCGAAGGCGCGGCTAAGGCGCTCTACGAAAGGTCAGTCCACCTCCCGCTGCGGCGCCCCTCGCGCGTCTACCTCGTCGGCTGCGGTGACTCCCACTATGCGGGGCTCGCGACGCGCTTTGCGTTCGAGCGCTGGAGCGGTATTCCAACCGAGGCGCTGGAGTCGCTCGAGTTCTCGCGCTACGCCGTCGAGAGTGCACCAGCGGACGCGCTGGTTGTCGCCGTGTCCAACTCCGGTCGTGTTGTACGGACGGTTGAATGCACGCGAGTGGCGCGCGAGCGCGGTATCGCAACGCTTGGTCTCACGTACAACCCGGCTAGTCCGCTCGGACAAACGGCTGACATGCTGCTGCCCTGGACGTACCAGGACGTCGGCTTCGGACCGGGCACATTGTCGTATCTGGCTTCGCTTGTGGGGCTATACGCCCTGGCCGCTCGGCTCGGCGAGCTGAACGGCCGTCTGGCCGACGCCGCGCCTGTGCTGGAGTCCATACGTCGTTGTGGCGATGCTGTGGCGCGAACCGTTTCGGACAGCCTGGTGCCGTCGGAGCGGGTCGCGAGCGTTATCAACGGCGAGGGCCTGGTGTGCATCATCGGCGGTGGCCCCAACTACGCCACTGCGCTGTTCGGAATGGCCAAGTTCATCGAGGCAGCCGCATACCCGGCCGTCGGCCAGGAGCTGGAGGAGTGGGCGCACGAGCAGTATTTCTGCACGCGCGCGGATACAGCCACGCTCGTCGTCGCTCCACCCGGCCGCGGCGTGGACCGGGCTCGCGAGCAGCTCCAGGCGGTGCGGGACATGCAAGGGCAGGCGTTTGTGCTGTGCGATCCGGCCGACCAGGCAACCGCCTCGCTGGCAGATGTGGTGTTGCCGATTCACACTGGCGAGGACGAGCTGCTGTCGCCGATCGTGAGCGCGGTGCCGCTCGAGCTGGTCGCACTGCGTTTCGCACAACGGCTGGGGCGGACCATGCTCGGCTTCGACGACGACCATCGGCGAGCCATCAACTTTCGACAGATTTTCGGCAGCAGCGAAGACATCGTGGCCGTCGGCCCAGGGACGAGTGACAATGGCGTCTGAGCTGGCCTTGGATCTGGCCATCAATGGCGGCACCGTGGCCCTGCCAGCAGGTCCGGTACAGGCGCACGTGGGAGTCAAAGATGGCCGCATCGCAGCTATTGCCAGCCAGCCGCTGACCGCGGTCGAGACCCTCGATGCAACCGATCGCATCGTCTTGCCTGGCGGCATAGACCCGCACGTGCACTTTCGGATGTATCAAAAGTCAGTCGTCACCAGCGATGATTACGTGAGCGGGTCCCGCTCGGCGGCGTGCGGAGGGGTTACCACCTATATCGACTTCGCGGTCCAGCCGGTCGGCGGCTCGGCGTTGGTCGCTGTGCAGGAACGTCTGGCGGAGGCGGAGCAGGGCTCGACGATCGATTATGCGCTCCACGCGGGCCTGACGCAGGCAAATGATGCGACGTTGGCCGACATCGCGCCGATCGTGGACCTGGGCGTGCGCAGCTTCAAGTTTTTCCTCACGTACCGCGCCTTCAACTTCTACACGGATCTCGGTTTCCTGCTCGAAGCCATGCGCGAAATTGGTCGACTCGGTGGCACCGCGCTCATTCATGCGGAGAACGACGAGATCCTGGAGCATCTCAAAGCCCAGTACCTGGCCCAGGGTCAAAGCGGCATGCGCTCGCTCGCACGACAGCGACCGGATTATGCGGAAGAAATCGCGGTGGCCAGTAGCGCCGCTCTCGCCCGAGAGACCGGCTGCACGACGGCCGTCGTTCATCTCTCGTCGGCGCGCGGACTCGCCGCCGCCGTACGCGCGCGTCAGGACGGAGCCCCTTACTGGGTGGAGACCTGTCCTCAATATCTCGTGCTGTCACAGGACCTGCTGGACCGTGAAGATGGCGGGCTGTACACCTTCACTCCAACAATGAAGGAGCCCACTGACGCGGAAGCCCTCTGGGACGGCATTGTCACGGGTGACGTGACGTACGCCGGCTCCGACCACAGTCCATTCGAGCGTGCGATCAAGCTGGGCGCCCGTTCGTTCGACGAGGTGTATCCAGGCATCCCGGGCACGGAGACGCTGCTGCCGCTGCTGTTCAGCGAGGGCGTCAACAGTGGACGCATCAGCCTGGAGCGTTTTGCAAGTCTGACAAGCGGCAACGCGACGCGTGTTTTCCAGTTGCAGGGCAAAGGTGCGATCCAGCCCGGTCTCGATGCCGATTTCGTCATCTTCGATCCGCGCAAAGACATCGTCCTGAGCTCGAACATGCTGCACAGCCGATGCGACTACACGCCGTACGAAGGCCGCTATCTGCGCGGCTATCCCGTGGCGACGCTCAGTCGTGGTGAGGTGGTCATGCGAGACGGCCAGTTCACTGGCCGCGCAGGCCGCGGGCGACTGGTGCCCCGCGGCCCCCGCCCGGCGGCAGTGGACATCGCCGTGCGCGCATGAGCCTCGTGCAGTTGTACGCCCAGCTCGGGCCCTCGGTGCGACTTGCGCCGGAGCGGTCCGCGGCCATCGTTGAGGCGGCGCTGCCTTACGCGGCCAGAGCGTTGGGCGGCAATGTCGAGCTGGACGTGCACGCCGCGCCTTGCAGTCCGAAAGCAGCCCGCGGCGGCAGTCTCATTCCAGCGTGGCCGCATAAAGACGACTCGGGCCGAGTCACGATTGATCACGTCGACGACTGGGGCGCGCTCCTGTCGGCCTGGGTCAGCAGCGTTCAACCGGCCGAGCAAACCCTGGCGCTGGACCTGGTCCGCTGCGGTGAGCGGGTGTGGATTGGCATCGCCAACGATGTGCTCCAGTTGTTCGTGCCTGATCCGCCGGAGGGTACCTACAGCATGGTCCGCCACCATGCCCTGATGCTCGCGGCCGCGACAATCTGGCTGGGATCGGACGCCGTCAGCCGCTGGAGGAGAGCTCACGCCAGCGCCGCCGGGCGGTTTCTGCTCAGGCACGGCGCCGAGCCGTTGTGGAGCGCCATCGATGCGGCGGAGCGTGGGCTGGACAGGCTGCTGAGCAACCCTCAGTGTTACCAACCAGCGGCTGATGCGCTGCGCTGGCTGGATACTGACTCGAGTGCACGGTCCGCGTACGTCGACTATCTGGGCGCCGCTAGCCTCGGGGTAGCTGCGGCGCTGGACGCCATGCTCGCGTCGCGCGGCACGCCCGAGACGTGGCTCCAGGAGGCAGTAGCCGAATTGCACTCTGATCCGGACTTCAATCGCGCCTGGATCGAGGACTGCGCTACTCGCCTCGCTCAGCCGCTGGAGGTGACACGGTGACATTCGTGCAGCCTGGATCGAACGCACTCATCGGCATGATCCACCTGCCGTCACTACCCGGCTC
>CBJLVJ010000082.1:0-8479 GCA_966426465.1 uncultured bacterium
CGACGGCGTGACGGCGCTGACCCATGCCGTGCAGGCGCAGCGCGAGTGCCACTAGCACCACGCCAAAGACAATCGCATAGGCCGCGATGAGCCAGATCAGCGCCAGTGCGCCGGCACCAGGCGCCGCCAGCAGCACCACGCCGAAGACGATGGACGCGATGCCACCCAGCACCAGCCACCACTCGTCGCGGATAGCCCGCCGCAGGCGGAAGGCGGCCACCAGCTCCAGCACGCCCGTGATCAGCGCCCACGCGGCGATGATGTACAGCAACACGAGCGCGGTCAGGCCCGGGTAGAGGAAGGTCACCAGCCCGGCGGCGATGCCTACGATCCCCTCGAGCAGCAGCCCCCAACGATGATCCTGCCTGGTGCGAAACGCCGAGATCAGCGCCAGCACACCATCAACCAGGGCGTACGCGCCCCACAACAGCACCAGCACGGCCAGCGTGATGCCGGGCCAGACGAAAGCGAGAATCCCGAACAGGATCGCCGCGATGCCACGGATGGCAAATGCCCACCAGTGGCGAGACGAGACTTCCATTTCGATGCTCACGCCGCTCTACCTCCAGTTGTCGTATCTCGACCATCGCCCGTGTGAGTGCCCCGCGTCGGTACGCGACCGGACAATCAAGCGGGCCAGCCGTCGTGCTCCTGCGCGTCGTCCAGCCGCTCCCGCCATCAGGCGGCCGCACCGGCCTCCAGGCACGTGCAGCCGGTGTTCTCGGCGCAGCCGCGACAGCAATAGCGCTGATCCACACTCGGATAGCCCTCCGTAGTTCCGCCCCATTCGGCGCGGGGAAGGCGGCAGCGCGGGCAGGTTTCCTCGATATCGTCCTTCACATGGACCTCCGAAGCGGTTCTACATCGGCCGCGCGCGCCGTCGCGGCCTGAATAACTAACCCGGAGCCCGAATCGCCGCCGCCGCGACGACCGCCTGCAGCAGCGTCGGCAGGTCGAAGCTACCCTCGTGCCGCCAACCGTTGATAAAGAACGTCGGCGTGCCATTCACGCCGCTACGTACTCCGCTCAGAAAATCCGCACGCACCCTGGCTGTATACACGCCGTTGTCGAGCTCGAGCGCGAAGCGTGCAAGGTCCAGCCCAAGCATGCGCGCGTACGACAGCAGATCTGCGTCTTCGAGCGCGTCCTGGTTCTCGAATAGCAGATCGTGCATTTGCCAGAATCTGCCTTGCGCTCCGGCAGCTTCGGCGGCCTCTGCTGCGCGCTCCGCGTGCGGGTGGACGCGCGTCAATGGAAAGTGGCGAAACACGAAGCACAGCTCGCCGCCCATCTCGCGCGCGATCTCCTTGACCACCGGATGTGCCTGGCCGCAGTAAGGGCACTCGTAGTCGCCGTACTCAACCAGGGTTACCGGCGCCGACGGCGGACCGATAATGTGGTCGCGGGCGCTGACGGGTGGCGTGAGGCTCGGCCTGTTGGTGGCGGTCACGAGGCCAGCACCGGCTGCGCGTCAGATCTGGCGGTCTGCATCGACTCGAGTGCGCGCAGGATGCCGTCGGCGCCGGGGTTGACGCCGATCGGCGAAAGGTAACTCCAGTAAATCACGCCGTTCTCGTTCAGCACGAACAGCGCGCGTTCGGCAACGCCGTCCTGGTGGCGGTAGGCGCCATAGCGGCGGGCTACACCTCCCTTGGGCTCGAAGTCCGCCAGGAGCGGGAAGGCAATATTCTGGTGCTTGCGATAGGCCATGTGGCACCAGGCGCCGTCGACGGAAATCCCGAGGACCATCGCGTTGTAGCGCTGGAATTCCGGCAACACCTCGCTGTACAGCGTCATCTGGTCACCGCAGACTGGGCTCCAGTCGGCGGGGTAGAACGCCAGCACGACGCGTTGGCCACGAAAGTCGGTGAGTGACACCGTCTGGTCGGGAGTTGACCGCAGCGAGAAATCGGGCGCCTGCGCACCAGCTTTCAGAAGAGACTGCGGCTCGAGGTTCGAGGAGTAGTGAGAGCGCGCGTCGCTCTGCGCGCTGCTGTCAGCGGCCGTCATACACACCCAGTCTCAGATGTCGCCGTTAGAACGGCGTAGGTCCGGCAAAGGAATCGCCCATAGGCCTACCCCAGAGGGGACCCACAGAGGTCCATCGCCCTTTCCCCGGAGGGGACCCACTGAGGTGCATAGCCATCCCCCGGAGGGGGACGTACTGAGATCCGAAGCCCTCCCCGGAGGGGAACCCAGTGAGGTGCTGCGGCCGCTGGGGGAGAAGATTCATATCAACATGACAAACTTCAGGGGCCCGGGACCTCGGCTCGGCCCCGCCAGGG
The DNA here is from genome assembly GCA_966426465.1 of uncultured bacterium. GTDB lineage: Bacteria > Chloroflexota > UBA6077 > UBA6077 > CF-72 > CF-72. The sequence continues at coordinate 2,286 of CBJLVJ010000082.1, forward strand.
CCCCTTCAGCGCTTAGCCCGGCAGGATCAATGTCAGCCGCTCTGGCCCGCGGCGGAGGCTGATGCTGGTGGGTTGCCCGGGCCGACGCTGACGTGCCAGGCGCTCCAGGTCCGCGGCATTGCGGACGGGTGCGCCAGACAACTCGTCTACGATGTCGCCGGGCTGTACGCCCGCCCGCGCCGCGGGAGAGTCCGGGCGAACCGAGCCAACGTACGCCCCGGAACCATCCTCCGCATCTTTGACGCGCAAGCCAAGTCCGGGCGAGGAGCGGTGCCGCGCGGCCATGCGCTGCAGGCGAGGCAGGTCAAAGCCAACGATGGCCTCCTGCGCATCGGTGATGACGGGCACACCCATCTGCCCCGTCCGACGCAGAATCTCCTGGGCCGCCTGCGGCTCGCGCGAGACGTCCACTTCACGGTACGCCACACCCTGCTTGCGAAGGAACTCCATCGCTCGATGACACCACGGTCAAGTAGGCGTGCTGTACACGGTGATGGTGTCTTGTGCGACTTCAGTCATGCCGGCTGATGCTGCTCCGATGCCTGGCCGACACGCACGGGCACCTGGTGCGGACGGGCCGTCTCCGACTTGGGCATCGTGATCAACAGCAAGCCATTGCGGTAGACCGCTTCCACACGATCCCGATCGATCGGCGCGCCGACCCGTAGCGTGCGCTGGAAGCGCGTCGGCGCGAACTCCTGCCAGATCATCCGCGCGCGTTCGGGAGTCTCCAGTCTGAGCTCACCTTCGACGGTGAGCGTGTCTTCCTTCAGCATCACGTTGATGCTGTTCTCATCCAGAGCGGGCGCCAGGATCGCCGCGTAGAACGCATCGTCGGTCTCCCAGATGGTCACCGGTAGCTTGTGAGCGGCGGTTTCCGCGGTGCCACGGCCGTCGTCAGGACCGCCATACGCTTCGCGAGCCCGCTCCATGGATCGACTCATACTGGTCATCATGAACTGACTATCGGACGCCCGTGTTAGAAGCGCGTCTGGGTCGCGTAGGAGTCCGATCGTGCACGTGCGGCATCTCGTCGGGCGCGTGGTTCAACAGGGGCCGCAGGTAACGCTCGATCGGAGCGCCGCTGCTCAAGGCCACCGGCGGTGTCCTTCGAGCGCTGCATCCAGGACGCGTGACACGTTCAGGGCCTGGACGCGCACGTCGCGCGCGAGCGCTCGCAGACCAGCATGTGCAGGATCTCGAGCGAATTCGAGCTCCAGGATCGCCGCGTTGAGGCTGATGTCGTCGATCGCCACGCCGAGCCCGCGGATAGCCTGCCCGACGAAATCGTCGACCTGCGGAAGGCAGCGCGGGCGCGTGCGTGCGACGGTCATGTACAACGAGAGCATTGCCAGCCGGGTGCAAGAACGGCGTGAGAACGACGCGTGAACTCCGCCCGAGTCCCCGTTCTGTCGAGCCCGTCGGATACCGGCGCCTGACCAACTTCTAGCACCAATCCAACGGCGTTCTAATGTGCAGCCGACACACTGTAGCCTATGCCCAAGAAAGGCCAACATCACAACGACGGTCTGAATCCGTCGAAACCGCGCGGGCATGAAAAGTCGCGCGGGGTCAATCATCCCGACCGCAGCCAGCCAATTACCACTCAGGCGTACAAGAAGAAGGAGACATACGCCAGGGAAGCGTTCGAGCACTCGTCCAAAACAGCCGATAAACGTCGTACCGCGGTGCATTTCGAGCCCTGGAACGACGACATTCGAGAGCGTCCAGACACCACCACCGGCAGCACTCGGGCGCGCGATTCAGACCTGCGCGGCCGCAGCGGCAGCGATTCCAACGCAAGTCGACGCACGCGCGGATACTGATCGGTAGACGCAGCCCGGAATGCACGTCACGTACGACTTCGAAACTGAGGACATCCTGGCGGTGTTCGCCGATCCGGACTCTGCCCGGAAGGCGCTGCGCCGCGTCAGGCACGTGCTCGGCGATTCACATCGAGCCGTTGGCGTGCCTCTGTCGCCCGGGCGCTACCAGTTGGCCGATCCCAGCCTGCCGGAAGTCGTTCATGGCGCGATGCAAGCAGCCGGAGTGAGCATCCCGCCAGGTGCGCTTGCCGGGCTGGGGCTGGCCGCGGCCGCCGTGCCAGCCGCCGGGCCCCTGGCGCTTGCGGGCCTTGGCCTGGCAGGCGCCATCGGCGGCCTGGTCGTCGGTGGCATGACCGGCGCGATCAAGCGCACGCGCTGGGATCGTGACCAGGCACAGTTCATCGAGGTCCCGCCGGATTCGCAGTACATGCTGGTCATCGTCGTATAGCCATTGTGAGAAGCGTGTATCGCGCCCTGGCGGCGTTCTCGCCGCCGCGCGACCGCGGTGTGCTGCGCTCGCTGGTGCGTTCGGCGATCCGTGCAGGCACGTTGTCGGCGGACCTCGGGACGCTGCTGGAATCCGCGCTCGACTTGCCCGACCTGCACGTCCGCGACGCCATGGTCCCACGCGTCGACGTCGTGGCCGTCCCGGATACCCGTCGGCTGGCGGATGCCGCCCTTCAGATGGCCGAGCACGGCCGCAAGCGAGTGCCCGTGTTCCACGACGCAATCGACGACGTGATCGGCGTGCTTCACGCGGTGGACGTCGCACATGCGCTTGCTCGATCCGACACACGTTCGGCAGGTCAGCTGGCTCGTAGCGCGCCGTGGGTACCGGACGATCTTGGCATTCTGGAAGCCGTTCGGGTCATGCGCACCCAGGGCGCGCACCTCCTGCTCGTGAGTGACGCTCATGCCGGCTTCGCGGGCCTGGCCACGCTCAAGGACCTGGTCGAGCAGCTGCTCGGACCGCTGCCGGCTGAGTATGCAACCCACGAGCGTTCCTCCATCCACGCGGTCGACCAGAACGAGGCGATCGTCGGGGCCGCGACCCCGCTCCACGAAATCGAGCTGACGTTGAATGTACGGTTCCCGCGTGGTCAGTACGTTTCGATCGGTGGGCTCGTGTACGCGCAGTTGCGGCATATCCCCAGACCTGGCGACGTGGTGGAGCTACCGGGTGTGCGTATCGAGGTTCTGTCCGTGGACGGGGCCCGCCTGGGCGAGCTGCGTCTACGGACGACGCCGAGTGTCAGCCCAGATTCGCGGTTAGTGGACATCGGACTTGGCAAAGAAGTGGTCTGCTGCGGCGACCTTGTGTGGCGGACCGAGCACCTGGTTACCTATCCAGCGACCGTCCGCGTCAGCCAGCTTGTGGTGCGCTTCAAAGATCGCTCTGTCGTGGTTCCGCTGGACACGGTCGAACGTACCGAGGCGGGCGTGGTGTACCTGGCGTCGAGCGGGTGCGACCTCGACCGCTTCCCCACCTGGGAGACGCCCGACGTGTCTGAACGGACCGAAGTCGTCGCGCCTGACGGGCGCGTCGGTTCCGTCAAGAAGGTCGTCGTCGACAGCTCCACGCGTCGTGCTTCGCACCTGGTGGTCCGCCTGTCGGACGGGCCGCTGCTCTTCCGCGACGTGCTCGTGCCACTCAGCTGGGTCCGCTCGATCACACCTGCGCGCGTCGAGCTCACCGCCAATCGTGACGAGCTTGTCGGATTGCCGGAGTATCGTGATGACGACGACATCCGTGTCGACATCCTGCGCCGATTGGCCGACGATACGCGGCTGGGAGGCCTCGATCGCTATACGCTCAAGGTCGAGGTTACGGGCGGCGTGGTGCGACTCACCGGACGAGTGCGCACGACAGAGGCCCGACTGGCAGCGGAGGAGCTCGCCACGGCCACGCGCGGTGTGCTGTCAGTCCAGAATGAGCTGGTGGCCGACGATGAGCTCGCCGGCCGGGTCGAGCGCGCACTCCGCTCGGGCGGCATTCACGTGGACGATGTGCAGGTGGCGGTTCTGCTCGGCCAGGTGAAGCTGAGCGGTGTCGCGGCGAGCGCGGCTGACCGGGAAGCTGCTTCGCAACTCGCGTCGAGCGTGCCCGGCGTAGACTCGGTGGTCAATCAGCTCCAGGTGCGGCGATCAGATCGTGACGTACCGCAGGTTGCTTGAATCCTGGCGCGCCTCGATCAGGTCCCGCAGCGCCTCACCAGCCACTGCGGTCACGACTCCAAGACCATACCGATCGGCTTCTTACGCTCGCTGGGCGATAGTGTGGCTCTGCCATGTCGCGTTTCGTGGTTGTTGCGGCCAGCTGCCGCCGCTACGCAAGCCGAAACCGGCTAGAGTTGCTGGGTGGATCCGCTTGCCGCCCTGGCAGTCGCTACGCGGGTGCTCGTACCGATCTTCGTTGCAATGGATCCGATCGGCGCGCTGCCACTGATCTTCGCGTGGACAGGCAGGCTGGATGACACCGAACGCGAGCGGCAACTGCGCGACGCGCTGGTCACCGCGCTCGCGCTGGGACTGGCGTTCGTCCTTGCGGGCCGCTGGCTGCTCGGCGTCCTGGGCGTGCAGATACCGGACTTTCTCGTGGCCGGCGGTCTGGTATTGCTGGTGCTCGCGATCAGCGACCTGGTCGTCGGCGGCAGTCACGAGGGCCGTGGCAGCTCCGGTACGCCAGATTTTGGCGCCGTGCCAATCGGCACTCCGATTCTCGCCGGGCCGGCGACCCTGGCGACGCTGCTGGTGCTGGTCGACAACTATGGTTGGCTGATCACTGGCGCCGCGTTCCTGGTGAATCTGCTGCTCGCCTGGCGGTTATTCCGCCGCGCCGGCCAGTTGACCAGGCTGTTCGGGCGTAATGGACTTCGGGCCGCCTCGAAAGTGACCAGCTTGATTCTGGCCGCCATTGCTGTCCGCCTCATCCGTGAGGGACTTCTCACAATGCTCGAACCGACCCAGTCTCGGTGAATGGGCCTCACTGGCGTACGGTCGGTACCGACGCCTGAAAGCCACGGCCCTCCACGCAGCAACCCGCGGGACGATGAGCAGCGAGTCGTTCAAGCGCGTGCCGCGGCGACGACGCGATCAGGATGAGTGAACCATCGTTCCGGTGCGCAGGTAGCGCACGTGCCAGCCAAGCGCCTGCTCCAGGAGATGTGGGGTGTGCTTGCCCGGTGACAGCCGCAGCGCCTGCTGGAAGTAGTCCTGTAACGCTGGCCGGTAGTCGGGGTGGCTGCAGTGCTCGATGATCTGCCGGGCCCGTTGCCTGGGGGACAGCCCGCGCAGGTCGGCCAGCCCCTGCTCGGTCACCACCACGTCCACGTCATGCTCGGTGTGGTCGACATGCGAGACCATCGGCACGATGCACGAGATCGCGCCGTTCTTGGCCACCGATGGACTGAGAAAGAACGACAGGAACGAGTTGCGCGCAAAGTCGCCCGAACCGCCGATACCGTTCTGAATGCTGGTGCCCATCACGTGGGTCGAGTTGACGTTGCCGTAGATGTCGGCCTCGATCATCCCGTTCATCGCCAGCACCCCCAGTCGCCGGATCAGCTCCGGATGGTTGCTGATCTCCTGGGGCCGCAGCACGATCCGGTCGTGATAGTCGGCCATGTGCTGATTGATGTCCTCGACCGCGGCCGGACTGAGCGACAGCGCCGTGGCCGAAGCGGTGCGCAGCTTGCCGGATTTCATCAGGTTCAGCATGCCGTCCTGGAGCACTTCGGTGTAAGCCGTCAGCCCCTCGAAGGGGCCTGCCTGCAGTCCCTCCATGACGGCATTGGCGACGTTGCCCACGCCTGACTGGATCGGCAGCAGGCTATCGGGCAGTCGGCCCTGGCGCACCTCGTTGGCCAGGAAGTCGAGGATGTGCCCGGCGATCCGCCGCGACGTCTCGTCGGGCGGGGCGAAGGCCGTCAGCCGGTCAGGCGCGTGGGTCTCAACCACCGCGATGACCTTCTCGGGCGGGCACACCAGGTACGGCGTGCCGATGCGGTCGTCCGGTCGGGTCAGCAGGATCGGCTTGCGGTTCGGGGGCAGGTCCGTCCCGTAGTACACGTCGTGCATCCCTTCGAGCTGGTCGCTCTGCCAGGAGTTGACTTCCAGGATGACCCTGCTCGCCAGGTCGAGCCAGGTCTTGTTATTGCCCAGCGAGGACGACGGGATCAGACGACTGTCCTCCAGGACCCCGCTCACTTCCACCAGGGCCAGGTCCAGCGTGCCAAAGAACCCGAACCACACGTACTGGGCCACGTGGCTGAGGTGGACGTCGATGTACTGCATCTCGCCGGCGTTGATCTTGCAACGTGTTCAATAGACTACGTCCTCCTATCCACCAAGCCGGTGCTCAGAGTTCGC